>CAINVS010000617.1 GCA_903854205.1 uncultured Bacteroidota bacterium
CGTTTCATTTATTTGTAATTTCAAACCCCAAAAGGTTATTTTTGGGTATGAATTGCACTCGAAAATAATTATTATTCCGGAATTAAAGTATGTTTTAAGTTTTATAATTCGAAATCTCCAATCCACCAAAGATGGTAAAATGCTTGGATCCTAAGAGATAGTCCATGACTACTATATGGCTGTTAACGTTGAAAAAGGTCTTGCCATTTCTACGAAAAACAGGTTTAAAGATAAAGGGATGACGCTGGAGGTGTTTAAAAGTTAATCAGGTGAGAATAAAAAACGCCAAGCAATTTTGCTTGGCGTTGGAAGTATTACTTTATTTCGTTGGTAGCACTATTTTCCAAAAAAACACATGGTGCGACAGGTGAGCAATTAAAGTTAATCAACGAACTTGCACCCGATGACAAAGCCATGATCCTGTTAATTGATACACACCATCATAACAAAGTAAAAATTTAAGTGCTTCTTTCAGAACAATATTCATTAAGTATTATTTAATGATTCATCTTACTTCTCTTGTATTCCATATGAATTGATAAATTCATTTCTATCAAAACCAATCAGTGACTTTCTATATTCCTTGAAAATATTTTTTTCAGGGTACATATTAATATATTTGTCAATATCATTTAATGCCTTATTCTCTCCATCCATTATAGCTTCCAAAACAATACTTCCAATAATTAGATTAACACTATCCGGGAACATTTTAATTTTATCCTCATAAGATAGTTTAGCTATATTATAAGTTTGATATGCTGAATCTTTATTTCCCATTTTCTCATACATGATACCTTTATATATTATTAATTGGGGGTTATTGTTTCTTAAAATGAGCAATTTATCAATTAGATTAATTGATTCTTTGTATTTTCCCATATAAGTCAAAACGGTTAACTTATTGCCGAGAGCTATAAAGTATTCAGAATCACATTCAATTGCTTTATTTAATAGAAAAATAATAGTATCTAACTGGAGAACATTTGAATTAGAATTGTGAACATGTTCATTAAACATGTTAATAGCAGAATCATTATACACTTTACAAGGAAAAGAATTAATAGCTGGGTTGCTTTTACAACGGCACACAAATAAAAATGGTAACATCAAAATGGGTAATAACTTCATAATTTTTAGTTAGTAGCTGGGTATGGTAATTGTCTTCTCAAATGTAGCTGGATAGTATCGTCCCATATCATTGACTATCAGAAATGAGATAACGAAATGAGCTTTGACTGTTCCCTGATTAGGTAAATTTAAAGAAGTTTCACCTACATAATTATTTTCTTTTTCTGTCAAAACTGGCCCGTTAACTTGTAATCCCTGCGAGGGTTGATTGATACCATCAAGTATTAAATAGGCACTTCCAAAAGACTTCACTTCGCCATCAACTGCGGTATTAAATGTTGTTGCTGAAATCACTAATTGATATTGATCGGCTATTGGTTTGAGGTCTTTATCGAATATTGCATTTTTGTAAATAGATACATTAACATCAGCTTGGAAATTTGCAGGGGCAGGCATCTTTTCATCGAAAGGAACTAATGTAAATTTACTAAAATGTAAACTTTCATATAATCCTGGGTTATATATATTTTTAGCCGGCTCGGAAGGACATGGAGTATTAATATCTTTTGCGTTTGGTTCTAATGAAGGAAGATTTGGCCCGATAAATTTCGGATTAGTTGGATTTAACGATGGAATTGAGGGGTTATCTGTAGTTGAATTTGATTGGGTTTCTTCTTGATCTTTCTTGTTTTGCGTTATTGTTTCATCAGCAGCAATTGTACCCATCCCTAGATGATCTAATAATGCAATTGAGTTATTAGCTGCGAAAACATATGTACTTTGCCTTGGATATTTAAATTCCAAAGGGTCATGACTGAGAAATCTACCTAAGCGACTGTCATAAATTCTTGCTTCAAAGGCAATGGTGTTACCTTCACCCGAAATCTCATCATCCTTTTCCTGCGAATTAAATCCATAACGATAATGCTCACTCGAAAATGTCCTTTCCTTCATCAGCATACCAAAGGAATGCAGATTTGAATGCATTATATTGCCAACAGGATATGGGTTTCGTCGTTTCATTTATTTGTAATTTCATACCCAAAAAGGCCGTTTTCGGGTATGAATTGTACTCGAAAATAATTATTATTCCGGAATTAAAGTATGTTTTAAGTTTTATAACTCGAAATCTCCCAATCAACCAAAGTCAGAAAGATGCGTGGCTCCTACGAAATAGTCCACCACTGCGATATGGCCGTTAACGTGGAAAAAGGAATTGCCGTTTCTACTAAAAATCGTTTCAAAGAAAAAGGAATGACACTGGATGGAAAATTCGATGTCATTGACCACCCACATTCGGTTTCGATTGACCACCTATGAAAACATTAGAATAATCTCTATATCTCTTTATTTATAAGGCTTTAACAAATTCACAGCAGAAAATCTTTGTTTTCGAAAATAGGTGGTCAATCATGCCGGAATATCCAGTATGATATCATTGGTGAGAAAACAGTTGCCGATGCTATTTTAGACCGTTTAGTTCACGACACGCAACGCATCGAATTATGGGGGGAATCGCTTCGAAAAAAGTCTACTAAAAATGAACTAGAAATAACTTAATTTTACAATCACTAAATGCAACCTTTTTTTATAACAAAAAATCATTCAACTTTTGGTGGTCAGTTTGCACCGAAAATGGGTGGTCAGTGGCGAGCGAAAAAAGGTGGTCAATTTCATCGGAATTTCCACCCAAAGCCCTGCACAGCAAGGGTTTGAGAGCAAAAATGCAATTGTGGAAAACTTTTTTATTTGAGCCGATTTTAAGCCCTAAAAACCGACAAAATGAACCCTAAAAACTAAAAGAAGAAAAAGAAAATTGAAAGGTGTGGCGAAGCCACGAGTATTTTTTTGCCCCTTTTTTTACAGCTTCGCTGTGTGGATTTTTGCCCCTTTTTTTGCTCTGCGAAGCAGAGCAGTAATGAAAAACAAGAGCCACCTAATTTGGTGGCTCTTGTTTTATTTTGAGTATTACCTAAAAATCTTTATCCATTTGTTATCTTAAAATTAGATACAATATCTTTTTCATTAAATAACACTTCTAAATTTGCAGTATTAATTCCTTTTTTGGTGTATCCTAAGTAATATATAAATGTTGCATTATCTTTTTTATCAGGCGTTCCAAGCAAATCAATTATTTCATTTTTTGTTTTTCCAATAAGTTTATGATTTTCTTGTAAGCTATTAATCATTTCCCATCTTTCTGATGGTAATGCCTCAGACTCTTCCCAGTTTTTCCATTTTGCAGAATCAAAGGACTTATTTGTAAATTCATTCTTTAAAAGAACAGCTACAAACAAAACTGCTAAAATACTAAGTGCAATTATCAATCTCTTTTTTTGCATACTTTCTAAATATTCGGATTAATTAATGATTGATTATTTTTTTTCAATTTCTTTTCTATCTGCTTCATTCATTCCATTATTATCTAACGAATTAAGCCTTTCCATTGCTGTGTTATATTGCTTATCTGTAATTTTAGTTCTTGAAATTGAAATTCCTTTATCAGTTTGAGTAGCCGTCCATAATCCTTCGTTCTTTTGTACGTTAAGCACTTGTTTTGCAATATCTATTGAGCTTGCATTTTTTCCTAAACTACTTCCAATATCTCGTCCAATTTGATTGTTTAAAAAATCTACTACATCATCAGCAGCAGCCATTTTATCTGGGGCTGGCACACTAAAGTCCACATGGGCATTTCCTTGTGCTCCCATTGGTATTCCTTCGTGAGCATTGCCAATTCGTTGAGCAATTCCATTGTCAAATTCATTGGCAATTGTAGCTTGCCACAAAGCATGTCTAAATGCCCCCCTTTCTGTACCTATATCTCCAGCAATTGACATATTTCCACCTTCTGCCACATGCCTAGCTATTCTGCCTGATACAGATGAAATATTTGTGCCTCCTCTTTCTACTGAACCCACTCTATTAGCAGCTATCGGATGCCTCATTGCAACTCCAATTGTGGAAGAATTTTGTTGGGCTTCCGTTGCTTTTTCATTTCGTAATACAGTCTTAGAAGAAAAAGCCCAACCAGGAGTGTGTACAGACAACCTTTCAGCTCCCTCAAGTTCAACACCATCAATTACTCTATTCTCACTAAAAGCATAAGTACTATTCCAAGGATAAGAAGCATACAATGGGTCAACAGACCAAAAGCTTCCTGTTCGTGGGTCGTAGCCTCTAAATTTAAAATCAATATGGTTTCCCGCCCCTGCAATCTCATCATCCTTCTCTTGTTTTTGGAAGCCAAACCTATAATCCCCACTCGAAAACGTCCTTTCTTTCATCAGCATACCAAAGGGATTGTAATCCGAAGCACTTATCACATCAGCTTCGTAACCACTTACCATACTCCTTGCACTTAGTGTAATTCGCCTTTCGGAGTAGACAGCAATCACATTTCCTAAGTGGTTACTCAGTTCGTAATTCTTGTAACCACAAGCTAATTTTTTACAAATAAAATGAACCATGCTTTCGGTATCCACAACTATTCCCTTCTGATTTGTCATACTTTTTTGAAAGTGTTTTTCAGATAAGTCCCAATTTTCAATAGACTATGGAATCTCTTACCCTTAAGTTCCAATTCACCCCCTTTGCTTTTTTCATATAACCAATGTTGAAATAATATTTCTTCTTATATGGTAAATAGGCATGGTACAAAAATGGCTGAGTTGTTGATTCTATTAAATCTAATTGCGTATTTATCGAATCTAATTTCTGATGTTTGATTTCTGAATAATAAACAGTTAAATTGCCATCAAAAATCTTTGCAAAATATAATTCAATTGAATCATCTTGAATATCAACATGTTCAACAAGTGGGTTTCCATCCTCCTCTAAAACTAATCCTGTGAGGTCAAATGAACGGGTAAAGCTATAATTATTTGGTGTGGAATAAAACATATAATTTTTTATAGTTCCGTTCGCGTAAAACTCAAATGAGTTGCCATAAAGGCTATCCTGATAATATGTCTGGGCTGAAATTAATCGATGATTATTGTACTTAAACTTTGCAGTTATCTTTCCATTATACCAAACATTGCTACATTCTTTCAACTCATTATTTTCCATAATAACATTCAGTTTAAACATCTCCCGATATTTATTCAGTACCATTTCACTATCATCTATATTATTTTTACATGTTGCCAAAAAGGATGCCAATAATAATATTGAATATATTCGCAACATATCAATTAATTCTTATGTTTTTTGTGTCTCGGTTATTATTCTGTTTTCTTAACGGGTTTTGCAGGTTTCTTTTTGGTCGAGTCGGAAACTGGCTGCCCTTCTCGACCTATAAACTTGCCATTTGACTTATATACCACAGCTTTTTGGCCTGTAGCTACTTTCGCTTTTTCTGCTGCTGTTTTTTGTTGAGCTTCTTTTGTCATTTCTTGTATAGTCTCAATAACAACATCTACCCTTTCTCCTGTTTCAATTAATCTCTTTACTTTTTCTAAGGCGAGATTGGTTAGTTCTTTATAATTCTTAGGCGCATTTTCACCACTCATTAATTTTAATTCTTTACCATATGCATTAAATGCCGCCATCACCATTGCTATGTTTTCAAATGTATAATCTCCTACTGCTATTTTAAATTCATCGTCACCACCATCTTTAATTGTAAAACAAATTCCGCCCTCTGTTTCACCATTAGCCGTTAGTGCTACCCATTCCCAATTAACCCATGTCTGTGCTTTAACTGTATTGCCATTTGTTTCCTTGCCTTTTTCTTCCTTAAGTATCTTCATATTTCCATCAGGATTCATTTTATAATGGACAACATTAGTTTGATAAATATCATACCATTTATACTCTCGATGATCATCCCCAATCCAACTAGGAACATCAATAGGCTTAGACATTAATCCTACATGTTCCTCTCTCTTTGTCCAAGTTACTCCTGTTTCATCATTAATATATATAGTAGTAATAATTTTCTTTTTGCCATCCTTATCTTTATAAATAATAGGTTCATTACTTACAAAACAATAATGGGATTCAAATGGAAAGGCAGCTTGCAACGGATCCAAACTCAACCATTTTCCTAATCTACTATCGTATATTCTTGACCCGAAATCCATTTCATTTCCTTCCCCATTTATCTCATCCGTTTTCTCTTTCCCATTAAATCCAAACCTATAATCCTCACTCGAAAACGTCCTTTCTTTCATCAGCATACCAAAGGAATGCAGATTTGATTGCATTATATTGTCAACTGGATATGGGTTTCGGCGTTTCATTTATTTGTAATTTCAAACCCCAAAA
>CAINVS010000618.1 GCA_903854205.1 uncultured Bacteroidota bacterium
ATTCCTGAAACAATGGAAAATGGCGTTGCTGCTGCTATTGCTACGCAATACGGAACTGCTTATTATTGTGCATACGAGATGGCGCCTCTTTTTCCGGGCAATCATGTTCTGATACAGGCTGCAGCCGGCGGAGTAGGAACAGCCCTGGTACAGATGGCAAAAAACAGAGGTTGCATTGTTTATGGCACTGCGGGTTCAGAAGAAAAACTTAATTATCTGAAAGAACTGGGCGTCGATCATCCGATCAATTATAACAAAACCGACTTCTTTGAATATGTCAAGAAACATCGGGGTGAAGCAGGTTTGGATGTCATTTTCGACTCCTTGGGCGGCAAGGCTGTAAAACAGGGCATGAAATTGTTGGGATCGGGCGGAAGGATTGTCTGTTACGGCGCTGCGAGTCGCTCAGGCAAGTCAAAAGGCATTTTCAATGATATTCCGTTGGCATTGGGTTTTGGTTTTTATTCTCCGATTCCATTTTTGATGAATTCAAGAGGACTTATCGGTGTGAATATGCTGAAACTGGCTGATAATCGCCCCGACACCCTGCAACGCTGTTTGACAAATGTGGCAGATATGATTGTAAAAGGGGAACTCACTCCACATGTTGGCGGTATTTTTCCTCATACAGAACTGGCCAAGGCTCATGATTTTTTGGGTGGAAGAGGATCTGTGGGTAAAGTGGTAGTAAATTGGTAATAAGGTAACAGCTTCTATTATTTTAGGTTTAATTAAACAGTTTGAATCGATCTGTGCTTTTTGCAATAGTAAAAAACAGTGTGCTGACCTAGTATGAAGGCTCATTTCAGTATGGTAAAACTGTTGGGTTATGCCGGTGCTGCCTGGTCTACACTGCTCTGTTATGCTGCAATGCTTTTGGCTGCATACTACCTTGGTCAGAAATATTATCCTATGCCTTACAACCATATTAAAATCCTAAGCTATCTGGGAACAGCATTATTTTCTTATTTTATTTATTTGGCAATTAGAAGCTATTTTATATTTAGTTTTTGGACTGGAATAATAACAGGAATTATAATTTTCTTTCTTTATACATTTGGTTTTATTTATTTCGAAGGCAGGCATGTATGAAAACTAATGCGGCGAAATATTTAACATAAATACCCCAAAAGTTTAAACATTTGTTTTAGTATTTTGATTTTTATGTTGTTAAATTTGTGCAACAAAAAAAAACTATGAAAAACAAATATTTATTGATTGTTTTTGTTTTCATTTCTCAATTCTTGTGTGCTCAAACTTACTATTGGGTAGGTGGCAGCGGCAGTTGGAACAATCTGTCACGTTGGGCATCCTCCTCAGGTGGTCCAGGCAATGCTTTCACACAGATCCCTCAGTCTTTCAATGATGTAGTATTTGATAATAATTCCGGACTTACAACAGGATCAACAATTACCTTGTCAACATCCACAGGTTCTAATATTACCTGTCGGAATCTTACATTCAATACCGGAGCCAACATCATATTAAACGGTTCTACACAGGCTGATATTTATGGAAGCCTTAATCTGCAGACCGGAATGAATGTTAGTTCATGGAGCGGTGATATTGCTTTTTTATCCTCCGGAAACGAAACCCATGAATTCAGAGCCTTGCAAATGGTAAATAACAATATCAGTTTCGAGCCTACCGGTGCAAATCATACAGTTAACAACTTTCGTCAAGGTGATGTCAGATATCTCTTTCTCAGACAAGGAAACGGAAAAACTGTCAATTTTCAAGGATCCTTTGTAGGAGGATCGATTAGAGTTATCTCCGGTACAACCAATATCAATACTTTGATGCAGGGCAGTTCTACCGCAGGCAGAGTAAGGGATTTGAATATTACAGGAGGGACAATTAATATTAACTTCAATGCTCTATTAAATACTGTCACTTTAAATGGGACGGCCTCTTCAAATGCCACTTTGAATATGATTGGCAATACCCATGAGATGCTCGATTTTAATTATTACCCATCTTCTCAGGGGACATTAAACATATCAAATGCTATTATCAACCTTGCAAATTGGGATGTACGTAACTCAAGTATAAATTTTATTAGCAATGGGTCTGTCATGAACTTCAATCTTGGCTCAGTTGGCAGTTTTCAGGGTGCAAACGAAATTTACAATGAAGTTAATTTTCGAATTTTTACAAATTTAAGAGCTTTGAACGGTTTTCCAAATGCAACATTCAATACAGTTCGTTTTTTCAAAGGAGTCCGTGTTTTCGAATTGGATTTGAGTTATACCTGTCATAACCTATTACGCATTGAGTCGGGCGGTTTGTACAATGCCTCGGGTGATCGCGATGAATATTCACCACCTTATCTCAGTTTTATTCCTCAGAGTAATTGTATTACACAATTGGTTGGCAGCTGTCGTCAAAAGTTGTTTCTTCGCCGCATGCGCTTCAATTTTGCAGCCGGTGCAGAACTTGGCTTACAGTCCAACCATGTAAAAATGGATGATGTCATTGCTAGTGGTCCTGCAGCACCGAGTTATCAGGCCGGGTCCAACTCTTATGCTGTTCCCGGTACTGGTGTAGGTGGTTGGCTTGCTGGTCTCAATCCTATAGGTCTACCTAACGCACGACAATTGAGATGGGTTGTTAGTAGTCCCAGCAACCGTTGGACCGATTTTAACAGTTGGCAGGACATTACAACAGGCATTATCGGTCAATGCCCCCCAACTTTAAACGACAATGTTACTTTTCCGGCAGGATCTGTTGTAATTGCTGATTCGGCAGCTATCGAGTGTCACGATATGATCTGGCTTGGCAGCGGTAGTTTTACAAATGCAAATTACAGTTTTAACAATGCCCTACTCGAAGTTTATGGCAACTTGGAATGGAGTAACAGTATGACACTTTCATATAATGGTGTGATAAAAATGCGTTCCTGGGAAAACACATCGACTATTCGCTCAAATGGTAAAAATTTCCCTTTTAAATTGGTAATCGAGACTACTGATTTACAATCTGATTATCTTCTGCTCGACACACTTAGAGTGCCCAATAACTTTGCTGTTGAGTACTCACTGATACTTTTTAGGGGAGGGTTAAACACGAACAAAAAGCCTGTTTTTGTAAACAATTTCACCACCTACAGAACAAATAACATAAGAAGGCTAAGCATCGACAGCTCAAATTTTTATGTTCGTTCAAGATATCTTGGCGGAACCTCTTCCTATTTGTATGGTTTCGAGGTAAATAGTGCATCAAGCAATCTAACAATTTCTGCCAAAAATTCCCATATACATATCCAGGATTCCACCAATGGCACATTAACAAGAATGGTTATGGGTAGTGGTCACCGACTAGACACTGTTACATTTTACGGACCTACCCCGATATTCGACCGCAGCTACCAAGGACATACCTATGTAAATCAATTAAATTTCATTCAGGGCGGATCATACACAAGCACTATTAATTCAACAGATACCATTCATCTTTTGCGAACTAATATCCAAAATATTGTCAATGCTTTTACCCTTACTGAGAATAATGGCACAGCTAATTCGAGCGCTAATCTGATCGTAGATTCTGCCTTTTACTACGGCAATACAAGTTATAATAGAAATATAAGTTATCGTCAATTGATGTTTTTAAATCCCGGTAGCACTTTTACAATTGGACATGCAAGTTTATTCACACAGGAATTACTGGGTTCAGCAAGACTCTCAGCACAGGGGACCTGTATAAAAAATATTAAAATAAATGGTGGTAATTTCATTTCATCTATAGCTCAGATTGGCAATCATCTAATTTTAACCGACAATACTGCTTCGGGTGCTGTTTTTAACTACACAAACAGTATTGTTAATGGAAATACAGGAGGCTGGATAGGCATAGGCAATCTTCCCCGAAAACTTTATTGGTTCGATGGAATTGCTGGCAACAGCAAGGGATCCTGGGGGCAAAACCGCAATTGGTCGCTTGCAGATGGTATGATGCTAGATGCATTTGGCGGTAATAATCCAAGTGTTGGCAACTGCCCTCCTACCCGAATCGATACGGTGCTTTTCACTACAGGCTCATTTATGGGCGCTGCCGATACTGTTGTAATAGCGTTAGACCCTAACTCGGCCGAATGTGCCGATATGCTGTGGACGCACAATACCACTGTCAACCCTGTATTGAAAGCTTCGAATACCGAACAGCTCGACCTATATGGTTCATTACAGTTTTCCAGAACTATGAAACAGGACATGCTAGGCAATGTCTTCTTTTTGGGTAACCCAACTGTTAGAAACATCACCTCAAACGGTCAGCAGTTTAATCTGAAAACCATTTTTAATGCTCCCGGTGCCACTTGGGTATTGCAGGATAGTTTCAGATCCAATGCTTTTGTTTCTCCGTTTTTAAGCCCAAACACTTATCCGCACACTTTCGAGTTGAGGCAGGGTACTTTCAATACAAACAATAAAAAAGTAACGGTTGAATCTTTCGGCTCTACTGTAAGTACTCCTCGTTCACTTATTCTGGGTTCGAGTCAATTTATTGTAACTGGAGCCTATGTAAACGGTGGCGGAACGTCAAGATATCCCTATCATGTTTCGAATCCCGGCTTTAGTGTAAATGCAGGTACTTCCACCATAATTTTCACAAATGCTTACGCAGGCAACTCACTCTTTGTGCCTTATACCAGAATGTATCCGGGCGATAATACCAGCTATCATAATATTGAAATAAGTTCTTCCAATTCTTTTTTAGGTATCTATGCAAGAAATTTCAGCGCCAACAATGTGAGTTTTGCTGGTGGTGGATTTATTGGCACCGACTTTGGCAGGTATAACAAAATAACAGGCATTTCAACCCAGTTGCTACTGCCTTTGATAATCGAAGGAAGTCAGGGCCGTATCGATTCTCTTATTATGTTAGGGCATGGCGAATTCAGATCGAGCAACCGCTATAATAAACTGCTTAGACTTTCTCCTGCAAAGAATTATACTTTTATTGCCGATTCAACCCAACATATTGGCAATAGTGCCAATTTTAGTGCCATCGGAATAGGGGGAGGCGGAGAGATTTTCTTTAGCTCAACTGCAACTAATAGTCAAAGTTACATTCAAAAAGATAGCGGTCAAATCTGCGTCGACTTCATCTACCTGCGCGATATTTGGGCAATTGGGAATGGTTTGAGTACGCAAACTTCTTGTAATAGTAGACTTTGCGATACGGCACAAATTTCTTCAGATTTACCAACAAGGGCTACATCGGGACGTGCCTTATTCCAAGCTGGTGCCAATGCAAATGATCAGGGCAATAACAGGGGCTGGGATTTTACCGCATATCCACCTGTACCTAGTTTTGTAGCCATCCCAGGTGATACTCAATATTGCCCGGGTGATACTTTTCAGGCCTTGTTTTTACTTACCGGGCAGTTACCTATTAATGTCAGTTTTAGCTATACTGTAAATGGAACTCCAGTTACTGTCGACAGTTTCGATGTCACGCCAATAGCTGGTAGCGGCACAACTGCTGATCCTTACATCTGGGGATTTAATACAGTTTTGGATTTAAATATTGTAAACGTTATGGTTCAAGCATTATCCATAAATTCTGAACGTTGTTTTAATAATGCAGCAGCTGGAACAGGGATCTTAAATGCAAACGCTCAAAACTGTATTTTACTTAATTCCCGTTTTATAAAAACCGATGCTGTTTGCCTAAATAATTCTATTAAGTTAAGCTGGGAAACTGCAATTGCGCCAAATACTTTATCCTATGTTGTAGAGCGTTCATCCGATGCAATCAATTTCGAAAGTCTAGCTTTGATTGAAAACAATTCAACTTTTTTTGAATTTTTGGATGGCAACCCATTGAATAGGCAAAATTATTATAGAATTAAATCCATCGATTTTGATAATAACATCAATTACAGCAATGTTTTTGTGGCTGAATGCAATGACAAGGAAAAAGTAGAAATAAGATTATTTCCCAATCCTGCAAACCGCGATGCAATTGCTTTCAGCGTAAACGGGCCATCAAGCGGGAGTGTCGATGTGCATCTGTATGATGCTTTTGGGCGAAAAATCGAAGCGCAAATTCTATCGCTGCCAAATTGCATATTTGTGCCTAAGACTACTTTAGGTTCAGGTATTTATTATCTGATTATTCAACAAGATGATTGGAGAAAGGTATTGAAAGTCAATGTAAAATAGGAAATATAATATCTTTATGAATTAGCCTCAAATAAATTATTTGGGGCTTTTTTGTGCACATAAGAGCCAAATTGAATCGGTATAAAAAAATTAACATCTTTATGCGATAGACTCAATTTCATAAATGCCTGCTAAATGTTTACCTTTGAAACGACAAATAAAATTTAGTTTTTCTGAGATTTAAAAAGTTTATATTTTACAATTCAAAATTTTTACTTACAAATGTTCTAAGCATATTTAAATGAAAAATTTTTTTTGAAATTTAATTCAAAGACTACACTTCCAAATTAAAAGCCAATGTCCGGAAATATTTACAAATATATTTTGTTTACACTATTGCTCATTAGTTTACTTCCAGCTAAGCTTTTTGCTACTCATGCAATGGGTGCCGACTTGACATACAGCTGCATAGGCAATAACCAATACAGGATAAAACTTCAATTCTATAGAGACTGCAATGGCATAAATGCCGCTAACATAGAAACAATAACAGTGTCTGCATCAGGCTGCGCTACTTTCACATTGAATTTACCTTTACTTTCTGTTACGGAAATTACACCTAGTTGTCCAGGAATTACAGGAACCGCTTGCAATGGAGGAAATGGACAGTTTGGAATTCAAAAATTTGTTTATGAGGGTACACTTAATCTACCAACTGCTTGCAGCAATTGGACACTTGGATGGCAACTTTGCTGTCGGAATAATGCGATTAGCACACTCAATAACGCCGGAACCAATGAAATGTATGTCAGTGCCAATATAATAACAGGTTTAAATAATTGTAATAACTCACCTACTTTTCTTAATGACCCAACTCCTTTTGCCTGTGTTAACCAACCACTGTTTTACAATCAGGGTGCTGTAGATCAAGACGGAGACAATCTTCGGTTCTCCCTAACCAGTTGTAAACGAACTGCGGGCTTAGCTGTAACATACAATACTCAATTAGGCATAAGCACAACCAACCCATTATTAACTTCAAATGGTGTAAGCATTGATGCTAATACAGGGGCAATCAATTTTACGCCCACCGCACAACAAATTGGTGTTTTGTGTGTATTGGTAGAAGAGTTTAGAAATGGTGTTAAAATTGGTGAAGTCATACGTGACATACAATTTACAATTGTAAATTGTGTAAATCAATTCCCAACGCTAAGTGGAATAGATGGGAGCAGTCGTTTTGATACTACGGTCAATATAGGTCATCAAATCTGTTTCAATTTATTTTCATCCGACACCGATCAGGGACAGCTTTTAACCCTCAATTATAACAATGCAATTACTTCGGCTAGTTTTAGCTCAAACGCTAATGCATTTCCAACAGGCACTTTCTGCTGGACTCCCAGCCTTGCAGATACAGGGCTGAATAGCTTTACCGTACAGGTCAGCGATAATTATTGTCCGATTGTAGGACAAAATACTTATACATACTCTATTTTCGTAAACTCCACAACAACTCCTTCCCCTTGTTCTATCAACGTGAGCATTACAAGTACTAACAATGTTCGATGCAGTAATAATGATGGAACGGCAATTATTGTTGCCACAGGAGGAACCGCACCATATACCTTCACTGTGATAAACAATAGTAATGGTACAATATACAGCAACAATAGCGGCATTTTCAATAATTTATCTGCCGGAAATTATAGTGTTGTTGTTTCTGATACTAACAATTGTCAGCCAAATTGCACTAACCTAAGTTTTCAAATAACAGGGATAGGTTCAATCCTAACCTTGAACGCACAGACATCAATCAATCAATGTCCTGCCCCCAATACATTTGGAGGAACAATAACATTAACAGCAATTGGAGGGACCGCTCCCTATTTATATTCAGTTGGCAACGGATTTTCAAGTTCCAATACCTTTAGCGGATTAAGCAGTGGTAGCTACCAAGCAGTGGTGATGGATGCAAACGGATGCTACAGCACACAAACTATTGTTATAAATGCTCCTATTGCCCTTACTGCTTCAATTACAACTGTCACACAACCTGCTTGCGGTCGCAGAAATGGACGTTTTACAATTATTGCCAACGGAGGAACTGCTCCATATCAATATCTGGTAAACAATACTGTGTATAATACAAATGTAATTACTAACCTGAGTGGTGGAAATTATAACATAACGGTACGTGATGCCAATAACTGTTCATTCAATACAAGTATACAACTCAATGGCAATGCTTCATTTATTATTTCAGCAACAGCCGGCGCTGTAAGTTGCAATGGTTTTTGCAACGGAACTGCAACGGTAATTTCAAATGTTCCAGCAACCTTTATTTGGAGTAATGGCCAAATCGGCTCAAACATAAATAATTTATGCAGAGGAAATTACACTGTAACAGCAACCGATATTTTTGGTTGCACCAGAGTTTCCAGAGTTACTGTAATAGAGCCTGCAAGATTAATTGCACGCACAATATCTTTTACAAATGAAACTTGTTCTGGTTTTGATGCGAGCATTAGAATTTCTGCAAATGGCGGCACAGCACCATACACATTCAACTTAAGCAATTCAAACGGAACAACAAACACAAACAACAGCGGTATATTCAACAATTTAACTGCCGGTCAATATAGCTACACAGTAACTGATGCTAACAATTGTATTAGTTCAACAATAAGAGTACGAATAAGAAAAGATTGCCGTAACAATACTATTAATGTGCTGAGCGGCCTGAAAGATAATTACCTTGGATTGAGTCCTAATCCTGCTTCAACTATAGTGAAAATTAGTTTTAGAACTAGTTCATCGGAACCTGTTTTGATAAGCATACTCGATAACAATGGTAAAGTAGTACTAGACCGAAACATAGATCAGGGGGATGGAGAATTCGACTTGGATATAAGCAACTGGGCGGCTTCTACCTATATTGTCATGCTAAGGAACCAAAAAGGTGAAATTTTGGAAACCTCCCGAATGGTCACTATCAAATAATATTCAACATTATTATTCTTCTAAAAATTGTCTTTAACCTCTTCTCAAATCATAATTTTTTATCATTTCAACAAACAATTAATATAATGAGACTAATTTTCAATCAAAGAATCTACCCGAAATTTTGTATAAATTTATTTGTATTGGTTTTAGTATTGGCCTCGCAAATGAATGCACAAAGCCTTCAACCAACTTCAGAATATCTGAAGAAATCTGAAAAAACAGCAGCTGAAAACTTGAATAATTTATTAAATAATATTCAGACTACTGTTTATTTGGAAAATAATACACTAAAGACCTTTGGTGAGGGAAATGCCAGATGCCTCAAGTCAGATATAGCATCAATTTCGATGTTAAATGCTCAAAATTCTGCATTTACAAATATCGAAATAATAGAAATAACTCTTGCTAAAAAAGGCGATGATAAGAATAGCAGCTTGAAAGCTAGTTTGACTTCTAATTTTCCAAAACTAAAATACCTCCTTTTAAAATCAGAATTCGAACTCGGCAAACAGGAATTTGAATCAATTATTGCTGATTTTAAAAACACCAATATAGTTCTTCTTTATGAGGTTTCAATACCACAATAAACTTCTTAAATTAAAATTATTACAATTCAAAAAAACAGTCAACTAATCAAAATATCATGAAAATTATCAACAAATTAATTCTCATAATTCTTACACTGATTTGCATTCAACATTCCAATGCACAGTTGATAAGACCCTTTACTCAAAGGACGTCACCATTTAATCCGGGGGTTAGTATATATAACCTTAAAGGTGATTTTGCAATGATTGGAAATGCTAACCTAACCTTGCAAAATTATTCCGACCAATCCGGCAATCAAAGCCCAATGATTTATGTCGATATCGACAATAATCCTGCAACGCTGAATTCTTCATCTGCAGATTTAAATTTTTCGACAGAGAATGGCGCAGTTCCGGCATGTTCAGAAGTTGTATTTGCCGGTCTTTATTGGACAGGTCGTGCAAGTAACGGACCAAGCAGCTCTAATACTTTTTCTGTTACAAAAAATGGCGTAACAGTTAATTTTGATAAACAGAAAATCAAATTAAAGGGCCCCTCATCTGGAACTTATACCGACATCATAGCAACTTCTACAGATATATATTATCCTCAAAATAGCGATGGATTTATGTATTCTGCATATGCTGAAGTAACAGACTATGTGAGAAACAATGGAGTACTTGGCAGTTATACCGTAGCAGATTTGGCATTGATTGAAGGTTCTGGCGGTGGTACGGGTTATTATGGCGGGTGGAGTTTGGTTGTAATTTACAGCAATAATAACATGCGCTTGAGAGATATCACCATGTTCGATGGTCATGCATTTGTTGCTGGAGGTATTACTGCTGACTTTACTATTCCACTTTCTGGTTTTAATGCTACCCAAAGTGGTCCTGTAAATGTTAAAATGGGACTCTTAGCCGGCGAAGGCGACAGACAAATATCGGGTGACTTTTTTCAGATTAGAAATGCCGCAAATACAGCATGGGTCGATCTTGAACATGGAGGAAACAGTACAACAAACTTTTTCAATTCGTCGATTTTTACAGGTAACAACAACAGAAATCCTAATTTACTGAACAATACGGGCATAGATATCAGCGTTTTTGACCTTCCAAATACGAACAATTCTATTATTGGCAACAATCAGACTTCAACCACATTTAGATATGGTTCGAATCAAGATACTTACATCATTTTCGGAATTGTTTTTGCGGTCGATGCCTATGAACCTGAAATTATAGGTATAAACACGCTTACTCAAACCAATAGTGTTTCTGCAACATCATCACCATCAATTCTACCGGGGCAAAATCTTACCTATGAACTCGATATAAAAAATATAGGTTCAGAAGATGTTGTGAATGGTCAAATAATTATTCCAATTCCTTACAATGCAAATTTTGTAAATGCCAGTGGGCAGTACTTTTTTACACCAAATTCAGGAACAACGCCATTTTTCGACCCTACTTTAGGTGGCAATGGTTCTATTGTTTGGAATGTTGGAAATCTTCCTACCCCAAGCAACCCCAATACAGTTTTAGCAACCCTTACTTACAACCTGAGTGCAACTACAGAATGTATTATTCTGAACAATGCTAACTGTAGCGAACAAATAAGCGTAAATGGAACTATCTCCGGGACAGGTGCATTTACCAACACTGCTTTGAACGAACAATTTGTATCAGGTTTTCAACAGAGCGGATCTTGTATTGGTCAGCCAATAAGTAATCCTATAAATGTTCCAATCAATGCCGCAGCCTATGTACAGGCAAACTGTCAGGATGTAACACCGAATTATAGTTTTACATTTTGTAATTTGGACAGTGCAACTACAATTGCAACATCTCAGATAAGTGGTTCATTTCCACTTGGAACCAGATTTTTCAATACAAATCCAGTTACAACTGCATCTATCGAATACACTAACAGCGGATTCCCTGCTATTGCGGGAACAAATACCTATTACGCCTATCCACAGGGTATCAATGCCCCTTGTTTCATAGAATTGACGATTACCGTTATTCTTACACCACTCAATTCTACCCCAACTGCCGAAGATCAGGTATATTGTTTGAACGAACAAGCTATTCCGCTAACAGCTACTGCTAGCGATAGTTCTTATTTCCTTTTGTACTATACATCGGCTACCGGTGGTTCTGCAAGCAATCAAATCACTCCAAGCACTTCAACTGCAGGCATAACAACTTACTATGTCACTGAGGGCATTTCAAACAATTGCATTAGCAGTGTTCGTGAACCAATCACGGTTACCGTATTTCAGCCTGGTTTAAGCACCTTATCGGGTATTAATGGAACCAATGATTTTCAAACTACAGCTACTGTTGGTCAACAACTCTGCTTCACAGTAAACTCCTCCAATCCACAAAGTGGAATTGTACTATCGATTAACTATAATATTGGCATTCCTGGCGCAGTATTTACTAGCTCCGGGTCTCCTTTCCCAACCGCTAATTTCTGTTGGACACCTAGTGCTGCTAATGTAGGGACAAATACATTCACATTATCAGTAAGCGATAGTTGTGGAGGCATAAATACTTATACTTATACTATCCTTGTAGATCCATTGCCATGTCAGCTTGAGATTTCCATCAACGATGTAAATGACCTAGTGTGCAGCACAAATGATGGTGTTGCGATAATAACTGCCAGCGGAGGATCTGCTCCCTATACCTTTACCGTAATCAACAACACAACCGGCGAAATTTTTAGCAATAATACAGGTGTATTTTCGAATCTTACAGCGGGGTCTTACAACCTTGTTGTAAGCGATGCGAATGGATGTCAACCCGACTGTTCAAACTTTACTTTTGATATCAATGGTTCTGTTACGCCACTTTCGGCTACAGCAACGGCGACAAGTGTCCTTTGTGCCGATGCTAATTCAACTGGGGGAACAATCACAGTTAATGTAAGCGGAGGTACAGCACCTTATCTTTATTCAACTGGGAATGGCTTTGTTGCAAACAATGTATTTACTGGTCTTAGCAGCGGAAATTATCAAGTTGCAATTTTGGATGCAAACGGATGTTCCTCTACCCTAAATACAACGGTAACAGCACCTACACCTCTTATCGCTTCTGTTGAAAATTTAACTCCTGAGCTCTGTGGAAATTCTAATGGTAGTTTTTCTGTCAATACAAACGGAGGAACGGCCCCATACAGTTATACCTTGAATGGCGTTGCTTCTGTATCAAATATTTTCAATGGATTAAATGCCGGAACATATACTGTAATTGTTAGCGATTCAAACAATTGTAACACAACTCTTACAGCTGTTATCACTTCACCAGCTCCATTAGAGGCGATTGTAACAAATGTCAACCAAGCACTTTGTGGCAATAGCAACGGAAGTTTCGAAATTAACATTTCTGGCGGCAGTGCACCATATGTTTATATCTTAAATGGAATTGCCTATAATAGTAATATTTTCATAGGCTTGAATGTCGGAACATATGAAGTGACAATAAATGATGCCAATAACTGTAGTACAATTGTTACGGCTGTTATTAGTGCTCCGGCCTTATTGACTGCAAATGCTGTTAATATAAATCAAGCATTATGCGGAAAAAACAATGGAAGTTTTGAAGTTATAGCGAATGGTGGCACAGCTCCCTATCAGTTCAATATCGGAAATGGAAATGTAATTACTAATATTTTTAGTAACCTCTCTCCTGGCAATTATCAGGTAACTGTTACTGATGCAAATAACTGTACTGAAATTGTTAGAGCTGTTATATCTACTCCTGTAGCCCTTGTAGCTGTTTCTTCAAATATCATTCAGCCAAGTTGCGGCTTGAGTAATGGTTCTTTTGAAATTACTGTTACAGGAGGAACTGCTCCATTTATTTATCAATTAAATGGCTTGGGTGCTCCTTCAAATATTTTCAGTGGATTGTCAAACGGTGTATATAATGCTTTAGTTACTGATGCAAATGGATGTAGAGCTTCTGTGTCCGTTACTTTAAATGGCACCTTGTCATTTACGATTAGAACATCTTCAACACCAGTTAGATGTTTTGGTGATTGCAACGGTACCGCATTTGTTTCAGGAAATACATCAGCTCTTAGTTTTATTTGGAGCAATGGCGCTAATACTGCCAATATAAGTGATCTTTGCGGAGGAACATATTCAGTAACTGCAACAGACACTAATGGCTGTGCTCAAATATCAAATGTTGTCGTAACTGAACCAGACCAAATTTTAGTAAGTCTTGCTAGCAGCTCCAACGAAACTTGCCTAGGCAATGATGGTTTGGCTACAATTACCGCTACAGGTGGCACTGCCCCATTTACATTTGGTCTTGCCGGCATTGGTCAATCAAATACCATTTCTAACAGCAACGGTATATTTACAGGGCTCCAGGCCGGCACATATGCTTATTATGCCAGCGATGCAAATGGTTGTATTCAAGAATGTATCGGGCAATTCAGCATTAGTCTAGATTGTGGTTCAAACAATGGCCTTAGCGGAAATAGAAGAGTTGTCAATGAAACCAATAATTATGTTTTAGTCTCTGTTGACAAATCATCAATATCTGCAACTGTAAACTTCTACGGCAATTCGGATAAACCTCTGAACTTATCTGTTATCGATATCAATGGCAATCAAATTTCAATGAAAGCCCTTAATACAAAATTAGGTTCAACAAGCTTGGATATTTCTAAGCTAAATACAGCTGCCTATTTTGTTGTACTATGCGATGAAAGCGGAAAAGTATTCGCTACGGGCAAAATGAGTATCAAAAGATAGTTTTTAGGATAGTTAATTATTTTATTGAGAAAAGTCATCGCTGAAAAGCGGTGACTTTTTTTATTCCTGAGATTACCCCAAAACTGCCGATAGATATTTTACAAAATATCTCCTGACCATATTTTTATGATTAAAAATGCAAAAAAACGCTATACAGGCTATCACTAAAAGTCATTTACGAATATTTTAGTTAATTAAAACTAAATTTCTTTATTAATTAAATTATCAAAATATAATTCTGATTAAAATTATTTTTATTTATTTTTTAA
>CAINVS010000619.1 GCA_903854205.1 uncultured Bacteroidota bacterium
CTATCTGTAAATAACGTAAAGCGCTGTAGTATAATTATGATAGGTGTTTTTACCCCCCAATCTGGCGAATTCACCAAAACCATACATGCCCAACCATGGTGGACATTCTCCGTTTACAAAAAAAGGATACTGCATACGGTTTACAAGTTCTTCTTTAATAATTCTGTTGAAAAGAAAACGCCCACGGGCTAGACAGTCAGCATGAAAAACAGCAACAGGCGTTTTCCCCACATTTCTAGAGGCAAGTTCTTTGACAATTCGGTCCATTTCACTGAATATAAGGTCTTCATCTCTTGTAGTCAACCATAATTTGGTGCCTTCCGGACAGGTAGTTGCATAGTACATGTCATTTTCCTGATGTTTTGTCACAACTCTTAAAATATGTTTATTGCCATACTCTTCAGCTAGCTCAGCACTCAGTTCTTCTCCTAATGCACCTATTGGAATTGTATCGCCGCAATTAGCTTCTGAACTTAGTCCCAAATGACGGGTATACTCTTCCCATGCAGGTTTTCCGTTTAGTTCATGTATTATGCAGCCTGTCGATTTGGTCACAAGTAGGGGTTCGCCTACAGCTACAAATCCGTGAGTCGCCTGAGTATCAACACTCAAACTGGAATCGGCAAAACCAACTGCATATGCCCCATGTTCGGTTACTTTGCCATCAACAGCCTGATAGCTGATAAAGCCTTTCATATTATCGGAAGAAGTGGCGCCGAAAATTGTTACTTCAGGGCCAAATGTATCTTCAAATGCTTTGATGCACAAATCATTATCAATATCTATTCCTGAAGCCAGGAAATAAATCATATTAATATTTTTGTTCTGGGATTTAAGCGTTTTGGCCATTTCTAAGGTTTTTTCATAAGAATTGTAGCCATAAATTTCATCACATCCCGCTACTTCAAATTCATTGCCCTTTAATGCCATCAACGCAATATCTTTCAAGGATTCGCTTACGCCCTCTTTACCGACAACACCGCAACAGGATGAAGCCAAAATTTTAGCATTGGGGGCCATTTCTCTGGCCTGATCAACAATTTCCTGGAAGTTGTGCCCTATGGATGCATGAAAAATAATGAGGCTGCTATCAGCGTAATTGGAGCCCAAAGCTGCCTCAAGGCATTCCATAACAGCCCTTTTGGTATTAACGATTCTTGCACTTGCTGAATGAAAATGTAACATTTTATGCTGTTTTTTAAAGTGAAAAAAATTGAAAGGTAAAATTATGAATCAGTTTAACTATATTATATGACGAATTTCATTTTTGCATCCATAATGCTATATTTTTTAATTTCGCATAAAAAGAATATGATACAGGGCCGTCAATTGTGGTTAAACTTAGAACCGACATTAAAAATCGTGATGAACCCGAACACTGAAGGGCTCCGCGAAGCGACCGCTTTTGAAGCGTCGCAGGAAAAATAATGTCAGGAGTATCGAAAGCCGAGTGCAAATAAATAGGGGCCATCCTGACTTTTTGGACGGCCCTTTAAGCTAAAAGTGCGGCAAATTAGTTAGAATCGCCACGCTTTGAAATTTTTAAATACCTAATGAAACAATTCAGATAAACATCATCACGATTGTGTAAAAGTAATTAAAACATTGTCAAATATAAATGACCTTATTTTTTAATTAAACCCTTCAACACCATTCACAGTAGTGTATTTAAATTGTACTTTTTTCTCAGGATGAATAATTTTAAATGCGGACTGTACCATCAATGTAGCTTCATGAAAACCGCAAAGAATCAGTTTCAGTTTACCGGGATAAGTATTGATGTCGCCAATAGCAAAGATGCCGGGTACATTGGTACTGTAATCAAAAGTATTTACCTCGACGGCACTGCGGTCAATAGCCAAATTCCACTCGCCGATAGGCCCCAGTTTTGGAGAAAGTCCGAACAGCGGAATAAAATGATCGCAGGCAATATTGTAATTTTCAGTACCAAGCTGTTCAATTTCTACAAATTCCAATTTGTCCGAGCCGCTAAGACCGACAACCTGAGCCTCGGTAACCAACTTTATTTTGCCTTCTTCGGCCAGTTTTTCTACTTTCTCAACTGAGTCGGGAGCACCCCTAAACCCTTTTCTGCGATGAATCATGAAAATCTCTGAAGCAATTTCTGCCAAAAAGATAGTCCAGTCTAAGGCAGAATCTCCACCGCCGGCAATGACAATGCGTTTGTTGCGGTACAATTCAGGTTCTTTGATGATATACTCTATACCTCTATCTTCAAAATCGACAATATTGTCAATAGGCGGTTTGCGGGGCTCGAAACAGCCCAGCCCGCCTGCAATTGCGATGACAGGTGCAATGTGTTTTGTTCCGCGCTGTGTAGTCACTTTAAAACGACCGTCTTCCAGCTTTTCAACCGTTTCGGCTCTTTCCCCAAGTGTAAAACCCGGCTTGAAAGGTGCTATCTGTTTCATGAGCCCATCCACCAAATCACCGGCTAATACCTCAGGAAAACCTGGAATGTCATAAATCGGTTTTTTGGGATAGATTTCGGTCAATTGTCCGCCTGCCTGCGGCAGATAGTCAATCAGGTGACATCGCAGTTTGAGCAGCCCTGCTTCAAATACAGTAAAAAGTCCGGTAGGGCCGGCACCTATAATGATAATATCAGTTTCTATCGGATTGTTCATAAAAGTACTGATGAAGAATGAAATTTGTAGTTGTTAGGCATTAAAACCACCCTAATTCGCCGCAAAGCTCGCTAAAAATTATTAGAATATTGTTCAGCAATGAAAATTATTAAGATTCAATCTAAAACAGAATTAGAATGATATGGTTTTTGAATCTATTTATGATTAGTTTTTTTAATGACTTTCAACAATTCAGCAGAAGCTTTATAGGATGGTTCATGTTCAAAGCCTTTTGTAATGGACTCGAGCGCTTTTTGTTTATCACCGAATCCATAAAAATATACTTCTGCTAATGTATGCCAGTATAGCCCCCTTGAGGGTTTCAGCTCAATCGCTTTTAAAATATGTGCTAAAGCTTTTTCATATTCACGGAATTCAGACCAAAGCAGAAATGAAATATTATTATGCGCCCTTGCACAGTTTGTATCCTGTTTAATTATTTCTTCCAATATTTTTAGGGACAGATGAGCATTGCCATTTTCATCAACTTCGGATGCAATATTTACAAGCTCTAATGCTGCTTCGGGCATTTTTATCATATTTTCTGCTATTGTTTTCAGTACATTATCACTATCTCCAATACTTATATAAAGTTCAACAATTCTTAAAAAGGGCGCTATTTTGACGCTGTTCAGTTCCCCGCACTTTTTATAATGTTTAATTTTAAGAGGAATATACTCCACTGTTTGCGGCAGCAAATAGGCATAGTCATAATTGAAGTTATAATCATCGGGGTTGTGATATGCAGCACGTTCTAGCATTTATAGCCCCTGTTCAATAAAAATATTGGCGTGTCTTAAAATAGTGCCGCTTAAATTAAGATGCTGAAGATAATGTTTGGCCTCGGCAAAATAAGAAACAAAAAGGTCGAAATGTGCCATATATAATTTAACAGTGCCCTGCTTTGGCGCTGGGCTGAAATTCTGTTTTTCGAGAAGAGCACAAACCTTTTCCCAATATTCAACCTTACCTGATTTTGAAAGCAAAAGCAATGCTTTCAGTATTTTTCTTAGTTTCTTATTATCCTTTTCCATCACAACCAAAAAACAGAGCAGGGGGGGGTCAATTTCAGCAGGGATTTCCTGCTGTTTCAGCATTTCAGCAGCCAACAGTATATTGCTTTCAATACCGCTGCGGAGGAGCCTTTTTAAATTTTCTAATTCTTCAGTTGATCACATTGTCATTTGTTTATTTGAAAAAAGGCATCCCAATGCTGAGATGCCTTACTTTTTTTATCTATGATCATAAAATCTGTAACTATACTGTTTAAAACAGGGTAGGTTGTCCGTCATCTCCATCCAAATTATCGGTTGGATCAGGGATGATTTCCTCTTCTTCCTCCACAATTTCGGGGCTGATATCCTCAACTTTTGAGATTTTGAAATCAGACACTTTGCTGCCTACAGCTGTACGGCCCATTGCATCAATAGCCTTCAAATCAAATTCCATTTCAAGGCTATTGCCTTTTTTGTCTTTTGTCTCAAATTTTATTTTTGGTTCAGGATGAATGCTGAAAAACAGCAGTTCTGAGTTTTTGTGACCATTTATAAACTCAAATTTTGAGTTTAGGGAAGATGTGTCAATTTTAAAGCGTTTTGCATAAGTGGTTTCACGCTCACCGTCATAATAAACGGCGCTCATGACCAAATCTGCATCAAATTGGCTCAGATACTGAATGTCTTTTGGTTCAAAACGGTTGTGCAGATCAAAATTGGTCATTTCATAACTGCCGTTTTTATAGACAGCTACAATGCGATCCTCCTCACCAAAAGCGCCCAAAAGCAAGCCGTATTCGGAAGTGTTTAGTCTGCCGGTTGCTGAATCCCACCAAATTTTAAGTGCACCAAGTGTCGATTCTCCCTTGCTTTTAACCGTAATTTTTCTGACCGGATATTTGGTCAGCACATTACCGCGGGCACCACGTCCTTTTACTGCCAACTGTGCAAAATCGTATTCGAATTCTTTTTTCTTGGCAGAACAGGACTGTGTCAGTTTAACCAAAATTACTTCAGCTTCACCATTTGGATTGGCAGAAAAGTGCAGAATCTGAGATTTTTCCACACCATCGGCAATCGGATAATTTTTATCGCGTGTGATGGCAGGCACTGCAAATCGTTTAACATAATTGGTGCCGGCAGTCAGATCAGCATAAGCCACATTGTAAATCATGCGCTCATTCTGCTTGCGCCAAACAGCTACATGCAGCGGATGTTTACCAATAAATACCTTTTCCGATATTTTGGAAACGGTAAAGCTTCCATCTTTGTGGAAAACAATAATATCGTCAATATCAGAGCATTCCTCAACAAATTCGTCTTTTTTAAGGCCATAGCCCATAAAGCCTTCTTCGCGATTTACATAGAGTTTTGCATTGTTTACCACAACTTCCACCGCAGAAATATTGTCGAAATGGGTAAGTACGGTTTTGCGTTCGCGTCCCTTTGAAAAATCCTTCAGCAGTTTTTCGAAATAGGCAATACTGTAATCGGTAATATTATCCAAATGGAAACGCGTTTCTTTCAGACTTTCTTCCAGTTTACGGATGTATTCATCAGCTTCAAACTTGTTGAATTTTGAAATGCGCTTGATTTTGATCTCTGTCAGTCGAAGAATGTCGTCCTGAGTAATCGCTCGGTAAAAATTAGCAACAAAAGGTTTTAAGGCATTGTCAATTGTAGAAATAACCTCTTCCCAGGTTTCGCATTCTTCAATCAGATTATATATGCGGTTTTCGATGAAGATTTTCTCAAGGCTGGCAAAATGCCATTTCTCCATCAGTTCATCTTCCTGAATGCGCAACTCCCACTGTAACAGGTCTTTTGTCTGCCAGGTAGAATATTCCAGAAGCTCGTCAACGGTAAGAAAGACCGGTTTATCTTCACGGATAACACAGGCATTTGGCGAGATGGACAATTCACAATCTGTAAATGCATAAAGCGCATCCAATGTCATTTCCGGAGAGGTGCCGGGTGGCAGTTCAATGGCAATTTCTACATGCTCGGCAGTGTTGTCAATTACCTTTTTAACTTTGATTTTATTCTTATTGCTTGCCTTGATGATACTTTCAATCAGCGAACCTGTGGTGGTTCCAAAAGGAATTTCCTTTATCGTCAGTGTCTTGCGGTCTGTGATTTCAATTCTTGCTCGTACCCTAACTTTGCCGCCCCTTTTGCCTCCGTTATAGTTGGATACATCAACAAATCCGCCGGTAAGAAAATCGGGATAGATCTTAACTTTATTGCCTTTCAAAATTTCAATTGATCCTTCAATCAACTCAATAAAATTGTGGGGCATTATCTTGGTCGCAAGTCCCACGGCAATACCTTCTACACCCTGTGCAAGCAGGAGCGGAAATTTTACCGGCAGTGTAATAGGCTCTTTTTTACGACCGTCGTAAGAAAGTTGAAATACAGTGGTTTTTGGATTAAAAAGTACAACTTTGCCGAATTTGGAAACACGGGCTTCAATATAACGTGAAGCGGCTGCATTGTCACCGGTACGAACGTCGCCCCAGTTGCCCTGACAGTCGATCAGCAGGTCTTTTTGGCCCATGTTTACCAATGCATCGCCGATAGACGCATCACCATGCGGGTGATACTGCATCGCCTGTCCGATGATATTGGCAACCTTATTATAACGGCCGTCTTCCATGACATCCATGGCGTATAGAATGCGGCGTTGTACAGGTTTCAGCCCGTCACCTATGGCAGGGACAGCCCGTTCCAAAATAACATAAGAGGCGTAGTCCAAGAAATAATCCTTGTACATTTCACCTAAAACGTCCTTCGTTGGCTTTTTGTCTCCTCCTACAGTTTCCGAAAGTTCAAGCTCTTCTTCTTCCTTTCCATCCAATTCGTCATCGAGATCGTCGTCGTTATTGTCAATTTCCATATTATGATTATCAGATTTTTAGAAAGCTCTTTTATGGGTTATTAATTTATAAAAGATTGCAAAATTAACTGGAATGTCATTTTTTTGTTAATCCTTTTTCCTTGATTTTCTATCAGAGCCCAAAGATAAGGCTTATTATTTGTAAATGCCAACTGATTTGAATGAAAAATATAACTTTTTTGTTTAAGGAATATTTTGATTGTATCAGGTAACTTTCCAGTTAGGCACTGTCTGACTCATCCCCAACCCCTTCTCTTCAAAAAGAAGGGGCTTTTTTCGGCTTTGCCGAAAGATTCACTAACCCGCTGATTGTGCCTCCCCTCTTTTTCAAGAGAGGGGAAACCCGCAGGGAGGGGTGAGTTAGTCTGTGCTTACCTGATACTACTTATTCAAAAACCAATAAAAATTCCTTTTCCAAGGGATTCAATTTTTCCACCAAAAAGTCCAGTAAACCTTCACCGTATTTTAGATAAAGGCCCATGAAGTTTTCTTTTCGTTCCTGCAATCCGTTGGGCAGACAGAGTTTTTCTTGAATTTTCCTGATTTGATTCAGCTCTGTTTCCGCCTTTTGTTTTTCACTGCGAAGCAATCGGGTTTCCAGTTTCTCTAAAGAATTGAACAACTGAGCCTGCTGTGCCGCCACATTGCCTTCCAGACTGGCATCTATCAACTTTACCTTGTCAGAAATCTGATTGAAGATGCCCTCAAAAGCTATTCTCTCTTCATTAAAAGAAAGATCAGTTCCGCTGTTTTTGGCCACAAATTCTTTCAGGAGTGCCTCTGTTTCTTTAAAAATGTCAACTGCTTTGAACTCTAATTTTTCCAGTTTTGCAGCAGCATTTTTGTCAATCCATTGCATGGAATTGCGGCGTATGAGCATAGGGTAGGGTATGCCATAATTTTCAAACTGTAATTTTCTTTCCATCCAATAGGCCAGTTCTCCGCCACCGCCGATATAGGCCAGATTGGGTAGAATTATCTCCTGATAAAGCGGTCGAAGAATAACATTGGGGCTGAATCGCTCCGGATGGTTCTCAAGCTCTGACAGTATTTCTGTTTCCTGAAATTGAATTTCTGTATTCAAAACTTTATAAATATCACCCTGCTTTTCGATGCGCTCTCTTTTTCCGGGCAATAAATAGAACAGATTGATAGGCCGTACAAAGGCCTGATTGGCAAAGCCTAAAGTTTCAAGCTTGCTTACGGTATTATTAACATGCGTTAATGAACCGCTATGCAATAGATCATCCTGAAAAACAGGAATCATGAGCCTTTTAAGTTCAGGAGCATCGGGCAGCAGCACCAAAAGTCCAAAACGTTCAAATAACTTGTGAATGAAATGGAACATGCATGTTCCGTAATTCAAACCGGGCTTAAAACTTTCGGACAGAAGCGTTTTTAGGTGCAGTGCCTCCGGACTAGAACCCAAAATTCCGCTAAGTTCCTCAATAGCTTTGTTTAGGGAATCAGTTTGGTAATGACCGACTGCACCACCCTGTTTATCAGACCACTCTATTCGTTTTCCGAAAATATACAAATGGTTGATTTCTTCAAAGTCATGATCCTCGCTGCCCATATAATAAACCGGCACAAAATGTTTGTCGCTATATTTTTCTTTGAGTTGAATGCAAAGATTTATAACACTGCAAATTTTATAGATAAAATAAAGGGGCCCTGTAAAAAGTGAGGGCTGATGCGCTGTTGTTATTGTAAAAGTATCAATTGAAAATAATGAACTTATATTATCAGTTACTGCAGTATCGGAAACAATGCCCTCATATTGTTTCTTAAGTGCATTTCCCAAAATAACTCTGTTTTCTTTCGGAAAGTTTTTCTTTGCAATTACTTCAACAAACTGTTCAAGATTACATTCATGCTCAAAAAAAGGCCTAAGTACGGGATCTCCGGACTGAAATGCCTTGTCGAAAGGGGAAAGCTGCGGTATATTACTAAAATTCAGTTTCTCTATCTTCATATGCTTTGAATGCTTCTTTTCCGCTGTTTATTTATTTGCTAATAATGTCAAAATATATTGATTATCAAATAACCGAATGCCATTTCTTTAAAAAGATAATAGATTAGTCAGCTTCTTTTAGATTTGCAGACTATTGTTAACCGGCAAAAGCCCAACCAAACATCTTTCCAAAAAGCTTTTACAAACTGTTAGTCGAAATGTAAATATTACGCTATCGACAACTTATTATCCGATACATAATGGCTTATAAAATGGTTAAGTCGCCAACTGTTGCAGGGCGACTCTTCCGAATTGTAAACTTAAATAATTAATTATTGCTTTGGATATTTATTTTGTATTATTGTAACTATCAGCAACAACAAAGGATTGATTAAAGACAGATTTTAAATCAAATAATTATTTGCTGTTAAAAAATCCGATTAGTTTTCGGGTGCCTTCTTCCCAACTGAGCATTTCAGATAAGAACTCATTGATATGGTCAAGTATAACATCTTCAGTTATTTGAGCAGGTTGAAATTTTCCTACAAATTTTGGGGATTGTCTTTCAACATGGTGTTCAACATGCGGATAGTCGATCAGGGCGTAAATGTCGCCATTGTACACTTGTGAATATATAAGTTTGCCGCCTATTTTAGCAAAAAACTTTAGCACTCCTTCCACCTGTCCTACAATTCCGCTAGAATCATTTTTGAAACCCAGAGTTAAAATATCCAAATTTTCCATGCCATCAATGCGTTTTATTTCCCAATTCAAATTAGGGACATTCTGGGCTATAGTTTTAAATGTATTCACTATGAGTGGATTTGTTTCGGCATTCCAAGTTTTACGGTTTTCTTCAATCTGTAACTTAGAATGTTCTAAAGCTTGTTGATATTCAACGGCTTTTCTGATAAGATCATTAAGATGTTCATTCATAATAAAATATTTTTTTTGAAACTGTAAATAACAGCCTTTTTGGTACTGGAGTTATTTTGGGGGAATTTCTACTGAATGTAATCTGATTTAGAAACGCTTTATGTAATAGTTAAATGTATTTATTAAATGTATTAGTTACACTTTTAATACAGATTTTACTGATATTTGAAGATCTCGGACTGCCTCGATCGGGTTAATGAAAAAAATCGTACAATCTTGTTTAATCCATATGTAAATAGGATCAATTTTTTCCCTCGGGCATTACCGATTCTTGAGGATAATAAATTCCTACCGGAATATTTCCGTATCCCCCGGCATCCTCGCTGAAGCCAATGAAATTAGGTGTCTGAAACCCGTAAGTAAACTTATCTACTTTTTTGGAAACATGATCAAAAAGTTCCTGTGCTGTTATTATATAATCTTTATTTATATCAGCAGCGCCTTTTAAAGCTTCGATAACAAAATAACTGAAGACCCCCTGTTTTAGCTTGTTAGCTTCCAGTGATATTTCGTCCGGAGCTGAAGAGGTAATAATCGCTAAACCTTTTTTGGTATTGGCAAAGCTTTTGTAAAAATCCTTCGCCTGTTCTCTAATCGATTTTCCGCTGCGCACAGAAGCCAAAGGAAACTGATTGCCGTTATTTTTAAATTCCTCATATTTTACGCCAAGACTGCCCGAATGACAGGCATCGGCCAGGATGAGTTTAAATTTTGCATCACTGTCATTCATCGCATTGATCACAGAAACGTGATCCACGATGTTGCCTGATCCGTCGTAATCTACGGGTAGAAAAGCGCCATCGAGTCCATGTCCGGCAAAGTAAAAAATTATAAGATCATTGCTGTCGGCCATCAGAAAAAGATCGGCCATTTTATTTTTAACGTTTAGGGATGTAGCCTCTTCGTTAATCAGCAGCTCTACATTTTCTTTAGGGATGAAACCACCTGAGGCGGAACGCAAATGTTTGTAAAACTCTTTAGCGTCAGTAGTTGTATAAGAAAGTTTTTGGTAATGATTATAATCGGCAATTCCTACCACCAATGCAAATATTTCCATTGGATTTTCACTAAACTGACCAGCTATCCATTCACCCGTTCGGGTATGACCATTAGACATAAACATTGAACCCTTACCGCTAAATTTACCTTCTTTCCAGAGGCCTTTGTAAAAATCGCGGTTGGCGAAACGCATTTCTCCGTAACCGCTGTACATGCCTTCTTTGAAATCACCTGCATAGCGATTTCCTTTATTGTCAACACTTTTGCCATAACCGTTTTTGCAGTCACCCTGTTCGCAATTGATTGTTTCTTTATTGGCTGCGGCAGATCTTGTTTGCAGCAAAGAGAGAACTTTTTGCGCTGTCATCGGTTCTGACAATCGGCCCTTTTCCCAACGGCCGGCTTGAATCGTGCCATCTGCCATCTGCCTGATTCCATAGCCTTCCACTATGTTATTTTTCCATTCCCCTTCATAGGAACCGCCTTTAGCAAAGATAAGTTTTCCTTTTTCGAAATTTCCATCCTTGAAACTGCCTTCAAATAGGCCAATTTCCTGTCCGCTAATAATATAAGTTCCTTTGCCTAAACCATTATTGCAATCTCCGCTCAGGCATTTAAACTGTGCTTGAATGGGGACTATAAAAAATAGATATAAAAATATAAAGATTAGATTGCGCATATAATTTAATTTATGGCAAATAGTTTTGCAGTAGATACATCACCATAAAGCCGATTGCACAACAATATCAGTAAAAAACTTGAATTTCGCCTATTGTCATTGTATAAAAACTATTTTTTCTTTAGACCTGTCATTTTCTCATTCATGATTTTTGTCTGCTGTCTGATAGATTCCTGATGAATAGCATTTATGAGGGCTTCAATAAAAGTACTATCAATTTTTAGACTATTTGATAATGCCATTCTCGATTTGAAGATTTCAGCCCATCGTTCTATTTGAAGAATGGTGATATTATTTTCTTTTTTGAAGGCTCCAATTTCTTTAACCAAATCCATGCGTTTGGCCAATAGATCCAAAACCTGAAAATCGAGCAGGTCAATGTTTCTTCTCAAATTTTCAAGCTTGTTAAGAAAAATGGGGTCCGAGGTAGAAGCTTCAGGTTTTGTAAGCTCCAATAAAATTTGGCCCAGTTTTTCAGGTGTTATCTGCTGTGCCATGTCACTCCAAGCTGCGTCGGGATTTATGTGAGACTCAATCATCAAACCGTCAAAATCCAAATTAAGCGCAAATTGGGCTATCTCCTGCAGTGACTCCCGTTTGCCGCCAATATGGCTCGGATCGCAAAGAATTTCAATGTTTGGCAATAGCCTGCGCAGCTCAATCGGAATTTCCCATTGCGGGAAATTCCGGTACTTGTGTTGGCCATATACTGAGAAGCCACGGTGAATAGCGGCAATTTTGTGAATTCCGGCGTTGTAAAGGCGTTCAATTGCCCCCAACCAAAGCTGAAGGTCAGGATTGACTGGATTTTTTATGAAAACAGGGATGTCTACACCTCGCAATGCATCGGCAATCGCCTGAACCGTAAAGGGATTGGCCGTACTCCTTGCGCCAATCCACAGCGTGTCGATACCATATTTTAGCGCCAATTCCACATGTTCCGGACTGGCAACTTCCACACAGACAGGCAGTCCGGTTGTTCTGCCGGCCAGTTTCAGCCAGGGCAGCCCCGGTTCTCCAACACCTTCAAAGGCATTGGGGCGGGTTCTGGGTTTCCAAATACCTGCACGCAGCATGCAAATTGGCTGTTTGGCCAATTCCAAAGCTGTCTGTATGACCTGATTCTCAGTCTCTGCACTGCAGGGGCCTGAAATGATGTAGGGTCGCTTGCCCATGTTTAAGCCCCAATCGGCTATATTTATAATATTCATTATCTGTAAAGGCGCAAGTAAATGAAATTCAAAACTGATAATTAAACTGTTAATGAGTAATATTTGTTTTCAATTTTTATTGAAACTTTTTATGTTACGGCAAAAACATACAAATTTAATGCTAATGACACTAACTTGCAATAAATTTCAGGTAAGTTTTCAATTTCATGATTATTACAAACCTTATGGGGAAATTGAAGCTTCAAAAGTTGACAAATTGGAAAAAAACTTGCTACTTTGTCAATTCAATCATCCTGCTTGTATTTTGATTTGAAAAACAGTAAAATAATTGCCAAAAAAGGCAAAGGTTTTGTTTCAATTTTAATATGGATTCCACTATTATAAGCTCTTCCGAAAGTCCGGTACCCGAAAAAAAGATTAAAACTCCCAAAGCTTTTGGCTGGACTCATCTTTTTATTAGAGTTGCAATCATTTTGGTCATAGTCAGTTTTTTTAGCTATCTGCAGGCAGTCGGTACTATGAGTGTTAAAGAATTAGACAGCCTGCTTATTGTTCCTGCCATAAGCGGGTTGTTAATGTCAGTGCTCAATTGGCGATATCTCGTTAAAATCTCTGTTATCTTACTGCCGGTCTGGTTCGCGGCCTCCATTGCTATTGCTTTTTCAGGTGTTATTATTATCAATTTGGTAGAAATGCCCTATGAACAGGGCGATTATTGGTGGTTGGATCTCGTATTTGAGTTTTTACCTGCTTTTCTTGCCGGGCATTGGCTCTACAGCGGCTATAGCCGAATGTCAAAAGGTATCTCATTTTGGGGATGGTTTATCATTGTCGGCACAAACCTACTATTGGTCTTTCTTATTTATAGAGCAGATATCAACCCGACTTACCTTCAGCCTGCCTATTTTACAATAATTTGCGCCGGACTTTGTCTGATGCATTTCAAAAAACAAAAATAGATTTTACTGATAAGAAGTGAGATTTGAGATAATAGATTCAAGATATTATAAATATTGATGTATATGCTAAATAATTTAGACCTTGTAAACGTATTGGTTTTGGATATTGAAACAGTCTCAGGCCATAAAAGTCTGGAAGATTTAAGCCCGGAAATGCAGTATCTCTGGGGAATTAAATCGGGATCACTGCAAAGAAAAGCCAATGAAGAAGACAGAAAATCGGATGCCGAATCCTATACGGATATGGCAGCAATCTATTCTGAATTTGGTAAAATTATCTGCATCTCAGTTGGTGTATTTCGACGCGATAAAGAAAATGGAAAATTGAATTTTCATGTCAAATCCTATTACGGACACGACGAAGCTAAATTGCTGCTGGAATTCGCTACCTTGCTGAATAAGCATTATAATAATCCAAAAAAACATTTTATCTGCGGGCACAATATCAAGGAATTTGACATCCCATATATTTGTCGCAGGATGATCGTAAATGGTATTTCATTTCCCGAAATGCTCGATATCTACGGCAAAAAGCCTTGGGATCTGGAATATTTTATCGATACCCTCAACCTCTGGAAATTTGGAGATTTTAAATCTTTCACTTCTCTGAAACTGCTCTGCGGATTATTTGAAATTCCAACACCAAAAGATGATATCGATGGGAGTGAAGTAGGTAAAACCTATTGGGAACAAAATGATATTGAACGAATTGAAACCTATTGCAAAAAAGATGTAGTGGCAACAGCTAGAGTGCTCCTTCGTATGATGCTTCAGGACCCGATGGGTTTTGAAGTGCATGATATTTAGATAAAAGATGAAAGTGATCCCGTCTTGGTCGGGACAAGTTGTGCGGATGATGTGCAGCATAATATTGCTGGAATTTTACTTCAAAATTTGATTTACGGATGTGAAATTTTACCGCAAAGTAACAGAGGTTTGCGCAAAGATCTTAAAGGTTTTTCTTTAAGATTTCAATAACCGAACGGAGTGAGCTCTACAATTGTCAAGTAAAAAAGGGCGAAGGAAAGGCTTTAGCCTTCCGAAGCAAAACCACCGGAGCCGCGGGTTTTAACCTGCGTTTCAAGGATGTGAAATTTTACCGCAAAGTAACAGAGGGTTGCGCAAAGATCTTAAAGGTTTTTCTTTAAGATTTCAAGAACCGAACGGAGTGAGCTCTACAATTGTCAAGTAA
>CAINVS010000620.1 GCA_903854205.1 uncultured Bacteroidota bacterium
AAAAAAAAAATCTCGAGATTACCAAATAAGTTTTTGATGATAAAATCAACGATTACAGTAATTTTTCTAATTAACCAATACCGGCAAAGCTTTTTGATATCGAAGTTATAGATTTTTTTATAATGAATTAACTATTTGAATAATAATCCTTTAATAATTAAAAATATGGTCACGCTTTTTAATTGACACAAAGGGTCAACTAACTACTCACCGCATCTATTAATGGTATTGTAACAATGAAAACAGTGCCTATATCTGTACTGCTTTCAAAACTGATATTGCCCTTTAGTAGTTCAATATATTTCTTTACAATGTTAAGACCCAAACCTATGCCCTGAATATTATCCACATTTTTTGCCCTAAAAAAGCGTTCAAAAATAAAAACATGATCTTCAGAAGGTATTCCAACACCCTCATCTTTTACAACTATACGGAGAATATTGTTCTCAATTGATGTACCGATATAAATGGATTTATATTCATCAGAATATTTAACTGCATTAGAAAGCAGATTCAGCAGTATATTTTTAATAAAAATTGGGTCTAATTTGACATTTTTCAATGAGCCTTCATGGTTATGGTAAATATTTTGCCCTTTTTTGCTAATAATCAGAATGTCTTCAATTACTTCATGAATAAGTTCTTCCAAACTGAAGAACATAGGGACGTTAATAATTTTATTTTCTTCAAATTTACTCCAGGTTAATAGATCATTCAGCAAATTATTAAGATTGTTAACAGCGGATTCTATACGTTTAATATGTTTAACTCTGTTTTCCTGACCTTCATTTTCAGTATATCTTCCAATCAGTTTTGCCGAAGAAAGTATGCAGCTGAGTGGAGTTCTAAATTCATGGGAGGCAGTTGTGATAAATCGTGATTTTAAATCACTTAAAATTTTCTGACTTTCTAAAGCAATGAGAGTTTCTTCTTTGCTTTTAACTAAGGCATCCTCAATATTTTTTCTTTGAGAAATTTCTGTTTTTAATGCTACATTTGTCTGTAAAAGTCTATTGACAACTTTAGCCAATTGATTGGTACGCTCAGAAATTCTTGCTTCGAGCATATTATTCAGTAATTCTATTTTTAATTGTATTTTTTTTTGTGCTGTAATGTCTTGAATTGTCCCGGCAAAAAGTTTTTTGCCTTTTTTAAGCTCTATTTCATTGATAATCAAATTAAATTGAAAAGTATTTCCATCTTTGCGCCGGCCCGTTAATTCACATCCAAAACCAATTATATTTTCCAAGCCTTTTTCAATATATTTTGGGGAAAAATTATTTGGTTTATCCTCGTAAATACAGCTCTGTACTAATAGTATCATGTTATTGTTTAACAACTCAACCTCGCTGTAACCGAACATTCGGCAAGCTGATGGGTTAATTAGTTTAATGGTGCCCTTCCTGTCAATTACAATAATGCCGTCAACGGCATTATTTATGATATTTTGCGGAAGAAGATTTGAATTTAAATTATTCACTATGGAAAGTATTTATTCTAGCAATATTGAGACTTTAAAATTAAAGTATTTATGACATGTATCATAATCTGTAATTTTTTTAAAAAAATATTTGTTAAATACAATTATTTCAATTATAAATCTAAATATTTGATAGATTTGAGTTACTACTAATTTATTCAAACTTTTGGTTATGTACCTTTCTCTTATATTATGGACTCAATACATTGATATTGATTTAATTACTTATGCCAAAATACCAACAAGGTTTGAGTTCAATATAAAGCACTATAAATAAATGTATTAAATCAAAATACTGAAAATAAATTTAGCAGTTTGAATTGACCTTTTCCTAAAATTCTAATTGAATAATTGGGATTTAAAAAAAATAGAACGACTATCTAACTATCAAAGTTGGAATTGAATCATTTGAATAAATAAATTTTTCCGTGACGCTTCCCAAAAGAATTATTTCAATCGTACTATGTCCTTTTGCACCTATAACAATAAGGTCTGCTTCATAATCTAAGGCCAAGCTATTAAGGTGGCCGGCAGTGCTCTGTTGAGACCTCTCATGGACTTTTTTCTCAACTATATCTTTTAGATTTGGAACATATTTTTCAAGAAAATTATCAAAAGCTTCGTTCATATCGGCTTCAATAATTTCTTTTAACTGTTCGTAGGTTTTGTTGATTTTGTAATAGCTCAAATCAGGCATATCGAAAACATGTAAACTGATTATTTTTGCTGGTTTGTCCAGGGTGTGATTTATTTCAAGTGCTTTTTGAAGAGCTCTGCCGGAATTTTCTGAAAAATCGACCGGAACCAAAATGGTTTTGAGTTTCTTTTCAGCAACAGCCGGGACAAATAATACAGAACATGGACTACGTCTTGCAAGGCTTTTTACGAGAAGACCTGAAGTTTCAGAAGCCGATTTTTTACCGATAATAACCAAATCGACATGATGTTCATTTATCTTTTCAATGATTTCCTGCACGGGCTCCCCTTCACACACTTCGTATTCCACATTGATGTTCTCCAGGTTAGAAAGTTTACCCTCGACATCTGAAATGAAATGCTTTAGAATATCTTCGTTCAAAATAAACTGACTCTGCAATGCTGAACTGTTTTTTGAAAAAAGACTGCTGAAGAAACTTGGCTTCCTGATCACATGTAAAAAAAATATGCTGTCGAAACGGATTTCACGATTTAAGAAATCAATATATTCTAAAATACTGTTATCCGAATCGGAAAGGTCCATGGCAGTGAGTGCCTGTCTTACTGTAAATTTTGGTATGTTCATAAGCTGAAAAGATAAAATATTTTGGTTATATATGGTATTTTTATACGTTGGACTAATCTCTTAGAATCAATAATGGAATTTGACACTCCATGGCCATTTTTTTAGATATACTCGAATGAAAAAAATCATTCATCCAATCGCGTGTATGATGTAGGATGCAGAGAAGGTCAGAGCCGTTTTCAATTACAAAATTGTTCATGCCTTCAGAAACATTGGGGGAGGTCAATCTAAAATAATTGAAATCAAATCCTGACTCTTTGAGGTCTGATTGGAAATCAGCATCAATATTCAAATGTTCATTGTCTTCGTCAACAACAATCAATAGGTTTAACTTACTTTCAAATTTCTTTGTAAAAGATTTTATTAGCTCGATTGATGCTGAATTTTCAACCTTTTTATGGTCTAATGCCAAAGTTATATTTGAAATAGAGTAATCCTTGAAATTATTTGGAACCGCCAAAACTGGAACATCGGTGTTTTTGATCACATTTGATGTTGTACTGCCCATGAATATTTTCTTTAAGCCACTTGCACCTATTGTACCCATTATAATAAGATCAGCGCCGATTTTTTCAGCAGTGCGGCAAATCATATCCACAGACCCACCATTTTTTACCATAGTTTCAACTTTGATATTTGTACCTAGTAAGGGTTGGATTTTTCTAAGGACTGCCTTCAACTCATTTTCTCGATCTTCCTGTATTATGTAGTCTATAGATGCAAACCTTCCAGCACCTGAACTTATCTGATAAGCATGCAGAATGCAAATGTCGGCATTATAATTATCGGCAACATGAATTGCATATTTAAGTGCCTTAAAGGCATTTTCTGAAAAGTCGGTAGGAATAAGAATCTTTTTCATTATGAGATTGAATTTTTATGTAATTAAGATATACATGGCACAAAAGTATGCTTCCCAAAATATAAACTTAATGATTCCAATCATGTGTTGTTTCTGATCGCTATCATTTTTTTGCTAAGGCTTTTTTTACTAACTTTGCATGGTAGAATTTTCAAATTTAAATAAAAATCCTGAAAATAAATTCAAACCCATTTAATTTACTTAATTTGATTATAGTTTATGATAGGAGACCTGTACACACTAATCATATTCTACTAAATAATTATATACGAAAATAGTTATTATGAAATATTTAAAAAAGATTTTATTCCCAACGGATTTCTCTCCAATGTCCAAACATGCATTTTTATATGCCCTTAAACTGGCTAAAAAATTTAATGCAAAATTGAAGGTCATAAATATCTATAGAGCGGATTTCGGAGTTCCGGTTCCTGAAACAGTAGCATATCAGATGTTGGAAGCAAGAAAAGAGGAAGCTCAAAAAGAATTGTCTCTTTTTGTAAAATTGGATTCAAATTCCCCTTATGCCGATGTTCCTTTGGAATATTGTGTTGAAATGGGCTTTGCATCAGATATAATTATTGACTATTCTAAAAATAAAGAAGAAGAAATTGACATGATTGTCATGGGCACAAAAGGGGAGCATAACCTGGCGGATAAAATTTTCGGTTCTGTAACTTCCAATGTAATCAGAGATGCAAAATGCCCGGTACTCGCTATTCCTGAAGAAACACAGGATTTTGAAATTCGCGAAATTGCCTACGCCACCGATCTCAAAAGCGATACTGTTGAATCATTGAAAGAGGTTGCAGAAATTGCTGCTTTCTTTGGTGCTAATCTACACTGTATTTGTATTGATACTGAAGGCAATGATTTTATGCCGGAACTCCGGCAATTTAATGCCTTAATTTCCAAGTTGGATCTTGATATAAAAATAGCTGAGCTCAGTAGCGATACCATAGCACATGGTCTTGATCAGTATGTTCATGAAAATGGCATTGATATGGTACTGATGATGCGATCTCACAGAAATTTTTTCGAGCGGATTTTCCTGCGTTCCATCACCAAACAGGTAGCTCTGCATAGTACTGCGCCGCTTTTGGTTTTTAAAAAATAATACAATTCTTATCTCTTTAATAACAGAAATTAAATTTAGATTTGATAAATTTACTGCCCGATGATTGCTATTCATCGGGCCTTTTTTTATCAGCTAATACAAATGAACATTTTATAATTTAAATCTGTTTTCCTTTATTGTATTAATAAATAATCATTTTATAAACTATATGCTGCTCGTCATTTCTCCTGCTAAGACGCTTAATTTTGAAAATTCCCCCTACACTGAATTTACTATGCCCAATATGTTGAAAGAAAGTGGGAATCTGGTAAAAATTCTTAAAAAGTTGAAAGTTGCAGACTTGATGAAACTCATGGATGTCAGCCATAAAATTGCAGAGGAAAATTTTAGCCGTTTCAAAAGCTTTAAAACTCCCTTCAGCCCGGATAACGCCAAACAGGCAGTTTTGGCTTTCGATGGAGATGTTTACGGTGGTTTGGGTGCGACTGAATTTGATCATGCCGAATTGGAATTTACACAATCAAATCTGCGCATATTGTCCGGTCTCTACGGTTTGCTCCGTCCCTTAGACCTTATGCAGCCCTATCGACTCGAAATGGGAACATCTTTGGATAATCCAAAGGGCAAGACCCTGTATGCTTTCTGGGGAGATAAAATTACAACAGAACTGAATAATGCTTTGTTGGAAACAGGTAATAAAACTATTATCAATCTGGCTTCAAATGAATATTGGTCTGCGGTACATCCTAAAAAGCTGAAAGGTGAGGTCATAACAATCCAATTCAAAGAAAAAAGGAGAGATGATTACAAAGTAATTTCTTTCAATGCCAAAAAAGCCCGCGGACTCATGTGCCGTTATGTCATCAAAAATAGATTGACAGAACCTGACCAATTGCTCAATTTCGATTGGGAAAACTATCAGCTGAACAAGGAACTATCCACTGAGAAGGATTGGGTTTTTACCCGATAAATTTGGACTTTAGGACAAAAAAAGCTCCACGTTGCCAAAGAAGCTTTATGAAAACAATTGCGAGTTCTCGTTTTACTGCCATTATACTACATTTCGAAATGGCATGAATTGAACTTTCTCCTCCTCACCAGGACTATAGAAGTATGCAGAATCATAGCCAGAATTGTAACTAAAGTTATTTATAATTATTTTTTAAGCCTTTTGATATTTAATATTGAAGTGGTCAGCATTTTGTAAATGGGACTCAAATCAGGATTATGCTCGTCAAGCCAGGCTAAATGATTGAAAATTGTTCCTTCATCACCCCTTGCCGCCGGTCCTGTCTGAACCTGTCCGGGAATTTCAGTTTCTATTTTACGTATAGTTTGTCTGATTAAGGGTTTCAGCATATTGAAATCAAGATTTTCCTTTTCACAAATATCATAAGCAGCCGAAAAAAGGAAATTGCTGAAATTGTTGACAAAAACTGCGGCTACATGCAGTCCTTTTCGCTGTTCTTCGTTGATAATGTATACATTGGGACAAATGGATTTGGCCAATTGCGCCAAATTTTCCAAGGAATTGCTATTGCTTCCGGTTACACAGAGCGGGAGTTCTTCGAAATCGGGTTCCAAATTGGCAGAAAAGGTCTGAAGGGGGTAAAAAACGCCATAATTACTATGCTTTCCTTCAAAAACCCTAAGGGATGTCGCCCCCGAAGTATGCGCCAAAATGCCTTTGCCCGGATTTATTATATTGGAAACAGCAGAAATGGCATCATCATTTACCGCAAGAATGTAAATATCCGACTCAGGATCCAATCTCTTAATATCGTCGGTCGCAGCTGCATTTACCGCATTTGCAAGAGTTTCGGCCTTAGCTAATTCTCTGCTGTAAATCTGATGAATAAGGTGACCGCAGCTGAAAATTCGCTTAGCCAATGCTGTACCTACGTTTCCGCTGCCAATTATGGTGATTTTCATGAATTCAGGCTTAGTTAAAATAATAGCCATGCACAGCTAATACTCGAATAAAGCCGTAAAATACATAATTTTATAAAAAAAGCGCTGCAAGTTTATGAGTTAGCCCTTTGAGTTGTTAATTTTGTTATTCGATATCGTTTATCTTGCCTGATTTGACATGCTGATGCCAATCAGATTTCATACTTTCAGTATTTGCATGAATATAGTCACTTTTACTACCGATTTTGGCCTCAAAGATTATTACGCAGCCAATCTGAAAGGCTGCATTTTGAGTTGCGGCATTGCTTTGACAATGGTGGACATTACCCATCAGGTTGAAGCCTATAACATTTCACAGGCTGCTTTTATGCTGGGAAATACCTATAAGGCATTTCCAAAAGGCACTGTGCATGTTTTAAGCGTAAATAATTTTTACGAGGCAAATCCGCGTTTCTTGGTGGCGCTGCATGATGGACATTATTTTATAGCAGCTGACAACGGGGTGTTTTCGCTGTTATTTGAAACAGTACCCGAATATATGTACGAACTGCAGCTCCCGACTGATTTGACTGTTCAGAGTCTCAATGATTTATTTGCTCAGGCTGTTGCTCATATTTTTCAGGGTAAAAGTTTTCATGGAATTGGCATAGCCACAACTCGGCGTATGCAACGCATTTCTCTGCAACCGATTATTGGGAAGAGCTATATCAGAGGATCTGTAATTCATATTGATGCTTTTGGAAATGTGATTCTCAATATTGATAGTGCCCTATTTGAAAGGGTAGGACAGGGTAGATCCTTTGAACTCTTTTTTAAACGATTCGAACCTATTACCGAACTAAGTTCAAAATATTCCGATCAGCCTTTCGGCGAATTGTTATGCCTGTTCAATTCTTCCAGCTTTTTGGAAATTGCAGTAAACACAGGTCAAGCTTCCGCGCTTTTTGGACTTTGTGTAGATGATACGGTGCAGATTGATTTTATGGAATAGAAAGAAATAGGATCCAGTAACCAGGAACCAGTAACAAGAAAAAAAGGAAATAGTAAATAGTTGAACCGATCTCGTCCCAAAATCGAGAGAGCTCTATAATATCTGAAAATCTGATTTCTGAACCGAGCATAGCGAGCTCTATAAAATCTGTACGCGAAAGTCCTGATACCTGATACCTGAT
>CAINVS010000621.1 GCA_903854205.1 uncultured Bacteroidota bacterium
CTGCGCCTGAAAAGAGGGGCCTTTCAGACTCCTGCGGAGTCTTCGGTTACGCCGAAAAAAAAGCCCCTTCTTTTTCAAGAGTCTCGTCATAAGTGACGAGAGGGTTTGAGTTAGCTTCAGAGCTATTCCCTTATACAGCGGCAGGAAGATGCTGTACTTTTAGCATAATTGGTATAGTACACGTCTAGGGAATTGTAAGAAAGTATGGCATATTTACCATTCAGATTCGTTTGCTCATCTGTTGTCCACAAAGCGCTATATTCGCCAAGACCGCGGTATTCGCCAATTGAAGTTATAAAGTTACCTGCGGGAAGCAGGTCGAAACCGACCAGATTTTTGCCATCTTCGACATATAGCCAGCTGTTTCTTGATTTCAATTTTTTGCCTATGGTATAATATTCATTGCCTACCGCTGTTGTCATCGCCTGATAATCGGCAATTGTGGGCAGTCTGAAGCCTGCCGGACAAACGCCCTGCGCGTCGTACCAGTCATAAAGTCTGCCAAAAACGTTAGAAGGGAAATCGGGATTGGCTCTTGAACCGGGTTCATTGTATCGGATATTTTGAGCGGTCCAAACTACGCCGCCAATTTTGGTGAGCAGATATTTTTCGCCATCGCGTGTATCTTGCGCATATTCGGGATTGGCTGTAAAAATAACTGTTTCTCCGTCATATCTTTTCATATCCACTTCTACCTGCTGCGGATTGGCATCGTATCCGAGATAAAAAATACATTCTGCAAAGCCCTCGCTGTCCGTCGTATCGTAAGATTCGTACACATTTCCTTCCAAAATTCCGCTTCCGTTTTTGATAAAAAAGCGTACCTTCAAACCTTCAATTGGTTCATTCTTATGATTGAGCGCCTTGATTTTTAATGGCTGAGGCAACAAAGAATTTAGTGGCGCTACCTGATTGTCGTTGATTTTTTCAACAGTGAGCGGTGTCCATTTTTTGCAGGAAACTGTAAAAAGTGCAAGCGCAATTATAGACAGAAGTAGGTATTGGCGCATATTGATAAATTTTAGCTGTTTTGTATAGGCAAGAATTGCCCAATATTACGCAGAAAAAATGAGACTTCAAAAATTTTAACCGCAACAAATATTTCAAACATGGAACATACAAAACTCCTTTCAGAACTGAGGATACTTCGTGACAGTCGCGGATTTATTGCCGAAGAATATTTGGTAAAAAAGCAGCAGCTGATGCGCAATTTTTTTGAAGACTCAGGTATTAATGCAGTTGTTGTTGGACTTTCCGGCGGAGTAGATTCCGCTTTAGTTGCCGCCTTACTCTGCGATTTTGCCAATTTACCCGAAAGTCCGCTGAAAAAAGTATCGGCAGTCATTGCGCCAATTTTCGGCTCAGGAACAAGTGGACAGGCCGATGCTCAGGACCTTGCCGTTTTGCAATGTTTAGCAGTTTCCGAAAAATCAGCAGCCTTTGAGTATCAGGTCTGTGATCTGACAGCAAGTTATGAAGCTATGCTTGCGGCACATCCCTACCGGGAAGCGACTGCTTGGACGGAAGGACAGATGGCCTCGGTGCTGCGCACACCCTTGTTTTATTATCAGGCGGCAATTTTGCAGCAGCAAGGTTTTCGCTCCTTACTCTGCGGCACTACAAATCGCGACGAGGGCGCCTATATCGGCTTTTTCGGCAAGGCATCAGATGCTATGGTCGATCTGCAGCTCATTGCAGACCTGCACAAAAGCGAGGTTTATAAATTGGCAGCGCATTTAGGCGTAATCCAGGAAATTTTGAATTCGGTTCCCCGTGGTGATGTTTGGGACAATAGGAATGACGAACAAATGATTGGTGCACCTTACTGGTTTTTGGAATTATATCAAAGACTGCTCTGCGCCAATACTGAGGTCGATTTTTCGGAAAGTCTGCACGGTGAAGAAAAAGAGTTTTACCAGCTTTGTAAAAACAATATTGAGACTTTACACCGTATTAATTTGCACAAATATCAGGTGGGCAATCCTGCCCATTTTTTGGATGTGCTGGATAGGACGGTGCCGGGGGGCTGGTGATATTGGCTTAGCCCCATCGGGCGTCATTTTTGTAGCCGCAGGCAAAAAAAAATGAATAAAGCTTCGAAGGAGCGGTATTTTAATAATAATGGTTAAACAAAATCCCACACCTACGGCGTTCTTTCCCTCCGCAGCTGACGCTGCTACAAAAATGTCGCTCCTACGGAGCTGTACCCCAATAAATTTGAGAATTTTTGAATCATATAAGAAATAACAAAATACCGAATAACTCTCTGTTTCCAGCCCC
>CAINVS010000622.1 GCA_903854205.1 uncultured Bacteroidota bacterium
AGCGATATTTTTGTAGCAGCGTAAGCTGCGAGGGAAAAGAACACTGTAGGGGTCAAATTTTGTTTAATCATTTTATTGTACAAATTTATTTAATTTAAATGTCGCCCCGATGAGGCTGAAAACAGGTTAAATCATCTGTAAAATTTTAGGGGAACAGATTGTGTTATCTTTGAATTGAATTGAAATACAAATTTTTGTCAACCATATATGGATGGCCTAATATATTACAATTAACATAACAGACATTCATTATTTATAGAACAAGTCTTTCAACTTTCAACTTTCAACCCTATGACAGTTAAAAATTTTCCTACAAAATTCCTTGTCGGCTCTATCACTATCATTGCATTGGTGGCTGTTGCAGCCGTTTTTGTCTCCCTACATTTTCTATGGATTTACATACTTGTACTGCCACTCTTTTTTATGGGAGTTCAAGATATGACCCAAAAAAAACAGGCAATCAGAAGAACGCACCCTCTCATCGGACGTGGCCGATATTTTATGGAGACCCTGCGTCCTGCTATTCAACAGTATTTTATTGAGTCTGATCTCAGCGGAAAACCATTTCACAAACGCAAACGCTCTTTGATTTATCAGCGGGCAAAAAAAGCGCAGGAAACTGTTCCTTTTGGCACACAACTCGATGTATATGAAGAAGGTTATGAATGGATGGCGCATTCAATCTACTCACTTGATCATAAAATATTGAATCAGGACCCACGTGTTAAAGTAGGTGGCCCCGACTGTAAACAACCTTATGACCTCAGTATTTTCAATATCTCGGCCATGAGTTTCGGTTCATTGAGTTCCAATGCGGTAATGGCAATGAATAAAGGCGCTATGAAAGGCGGTTTTGCACATAATACTGGAGAAGGCGGAGTGAGTCCTTATCACCTTCAGGGTGGTGATGTGATTTGGCAGGTTGGAACCGGTTATTTTGGATGCCGTGCAGCTGATGGAAATTTTGACCCTGAAAAATTTGCCAAAACAGTGGCCCACCCTAATATTAAAATGATAGAGCTTAAACTCTCACAGGGGGCAAAACCGGGACATGGAGGTATCTTGCCTGCAGCTAAAAATACTAAGGAAATTGCAGCTATAAGAGGTGTTGAACCGGGAACTGATGTACTTTCTCCGCCTTATCATAAAGCTTTTAGCAATCCCGAAGAGATGCTGAAACTTATAAAAACTATGCGCGAACTCTCCGAAGGACGCCCAATCGGTTTTAAACTCTGTATCGGTTCTGAAAAAGAGTTTTACGACATCTGTAAAGCAATGGTTACGACCGGCATCAAGCCCGACTTTATAACAATCGATGGTGGTGAGGGCGGTACAGGTGCTGCACCTGTCGAGTTTTCCGATTCTATCGGTATGCCACTTCGCGACGGATTGACCTTTGCTGTTGACACACTAATAGGATTCGACCTCAAAAAAGATATCAGCGTAATTGCTGCCGGTAAAGTCAGCTGCGGTTTCGACCTTGCCCGTGCCGTTGCAATGGGAGCTGATGCCTGTTATTCTGCCCGCGCTATGATGATGGCTGTTGGCTGTATTCAGGCTCTGGAATGTCATACCAACAAATGTCCGACGGGTGTTGCCACTCAGGATAAAAATCTGATGAAAGGACTTGATGTAGAAGACAAATATGTACGTGTTGCTAATTTTCACAACAAAACAGTACATGCTTTGGTAGAAATGATGGCTGCTGCCGGACTGAAAACTACGACCGAGTTGAAGCGCAAACATATTTTCCGCCGTATCTCAATGAGTGTGGTAAAACGTTATGATCAACTCTATCCTGAAATGCCGGTGGGTTGTCTACTTAACACCAATACGATTCCAGAAATTTATAAAGAAGGGCTTTTGGGTGAGTTATAGAACTGATTTATAAAACTGATTTATAAATTGATATTGAAAAGGTCGGCGGAAGCCTGCCTTTTTTTTGTTGGTGACTTGCATTGTTAATTTTTAATTACATTCAAAAAATTGACTGCAGTTTTCAATGCCGCATTTTATATAGGTATAATCTGACATTCGGTATTTTTTTTGTAGTAGATAAAGGTAAGGCTTTTATTTTGAAAGAATTTGAAAGTTAAAATTGACAATTTTCAAAAGTTCAATGAAATGAAAAGCCGCCAAAAAGGCGGCTTTCACTTTGTTTTTATCTATCTGATGAGTACAAATACCAAAATATTCAAATTAAAAATTCCGCTCCATTCATAGAGTTTTCTTCCTGAGCTGTAATCCTTCAGATAGTTGCCGTCTACTTCGAAAAGTTTTTTGCCGCTGCTGTACTCTTTAAGATATTTGCCATCCCATTCATAGAGTTTTTTACCGCTGCTGTATTCTTTAAAATAATTGCCGTCAACTTCGTAGAGTTTTTTACCGCTTGAGTAATCTTTCAGATAATTTCCGTCTTTTTCGCAGATTTTCCGACCCGAACTGTAATCTTTCAGGTAACTGCCGTCCCATTCATAAAGTTTTTTTCCGCTGCTGTATTCCTTCAAATAAGATTGGGCATTGGTAAAGCTAAAGGAAAACATTGTAAGCATTAATATCAGGATTTTTTTCATAGTTTTTGGCTGTTTTGTTTTCTAAAAAATATTTAATAAATAAGAACAAAATATTGGGATGGTATGAAAATTTCTTCGTTACAATCAAAAACTCCACTTAACCCTCAAAAATAACAATTGCAAAGGACTTTTGTATTTTTTTTGCTCTGCATTTAAAACAATCTGACCGACCAAATCAAAATCCCAGTTTTGTGCAATGGAGTAGGAAAGTGTTGGACTTAGAAAAAGCGCATGACTTTTGCCGGGACTGTAAACAAGTGCTAAATTCACCATAAATACAGGAGTAAAAGGATATGCGGCTGCCAGCATCAGACTGTAGCGGTATGGATACAGATTTCGGGCACTGAGCCGAAAATTAAAGAGATTTGAAATGTTGCCGCTGTTGCTGCCATTGCTGTTGAAAAGAAAACCGCCATTTATAAAGAGGGAATTTTTGAATATATAATCTGCGTTTATTGAACCTAAAAAATTGTGTTTAACACTGTCTTTAAGTGCATAAAAATAGGAAGCCTCACCTTTGAAGCTAACTTTTTTAATATTTCCTGCCCAGCCAAAGCCACTTACGAGATAATTAAGTGACATTCCGCCCATCAGCTGAAAATCATATCCCTTTTTGTTAAACTGCCATAATGCTGCAGCATTTATATTGCTTTTTGAATCGAAAGCCTGTACCGCTATTTCGATCTTGGACAGCAGTCCGGTGTAATAAGTTACTCGGACAGCATCAGTTCCGGGGCGTTCCTCATAGTCAAAATCTGTAAAATTATAAGTATTGAAAATGTCATTAGGGTTCCAGTAGTTTGTGATTCCCCAATTGATTCTTTGCCTTCCCATCCGTATTTCCCATTTTCCTTTCAGATATTCAAAATACATTCGGTCAATCATACTGTGGATGACAATTCCTTTCTTATTCAACAAAAGCCAGGAGGGCGAGTACCAGGCAGAGCGGTCGAGCAAAGGATTCGAGGCGTTTTTATCTACCTGATCAGCGAAATCAGTTGTAAGTTTCATCAGTTCCCCAGTAAAAATTCTATTGCGCAGATCGAATTTAAAAGTGAATGATTTAGAAATATACCATTTAAAATTCAGTCGGTTATGGATCAGATTGTCCAATAATACCTGATCTTTGAAATAAAGGTTGAGACTGTCAATAAAATAAACGGTCTGCATGTTTTTGACATAACCGCCCAATTCCCATTTTCTGATTTTTTTTGGCTGGCTTCCAAGACTGTCCTCTTCCTGCGCTGATAGGAATAGTGGGATTATTAACAGTATGAAGACTAAAAAAAACCTCATGATTGGAAGGATTACCTTAAAAAAATTTAAAAAATTATGTATTTGGCTGATTTTCTGTTATTTGAATGTCTTCAGCTCTGACATCCGATGCTACAAGTCCATCAACCAGTGTTATAACCCTTCTGGCCCGGTCAATGACACGCTGATCATGTGTAGAAAAAACAAAGGTAATGCCTTCTTCTAAATTCATTTTCAGCATGATATCTAAAAGATTGGAAGCCGATTTTGAATCAAGGTTGGCTGTCGGTTCATCGGCCAAAATAAAAGAAGGAGATGGTGCCAATGCCCTGGCTACAGCCACACGCTGCTGTTGACCACCTGAGAGTTGAGCAGGCCGATTATCCTGTTTATCTTCCAGCCCTACTGCTTTCAGCAGTTCCTGAACTCTTCTGTTCCGTTCTTCTTTTGGACGGTTTTGCAAAAGCATCACAAATTCTATATTTTCCCTTGCGGTCAATACCGGAATGAGGTTGTAAGCCTGAAATACAAAACCGATTTTATTTTTTCTGAATTCAATGAGTTTGCTTTCATTCAGGTCTGTAATCTCTTCACCGTCCACCCAGACCTTTCCTTCAGTTGGTCTGTCCAATCCGCCGATAATGTTGAGCAGAGTTGTTTTACCGGAGCCCGATGGACCCACAATTGCCGTGAATTCTCCTGCCTCTATTTCCAAATCTATATGCCTTAATGCATAGACAGGTATTGTTTTCGGATTGTACACCTTGTTGATATCTACAGTGACAATAACTTTTTTCATTGAACTAAATGATAAATTAGGAAAGGAAATTTTATGAAGATGCTAATGTAAATACCAGATTGTTAAATCTTTCTGATAGCATCTACCGGCCTTAAACTGACGGCCTTCCAAGCCGGATAAATTGCGCCTACTATTGCCGTAAGGACAATTGCCAAACTTATCTGCCAATAAATATCTGAACTGACCTCCGGTCGGATCAGCTCGATAAGTCCATACTGACGCATCGCATCCGAAAAAGCAGATAGATCGATTCCGTATTTATGTGTAAAATAAATAGTGATTGCCCCCAAGAGCATTCCCAAAGGTGCACCCACAACAGAGAGCAGAACGGTTTCAAGAACAATCATTAAAAATACTTTTGAACGGCCCATGCCAACAGACATCAGCATGCCCAATTCGCGGTAACGTTCCAAAACCGCCATCAGCATAGTGTTTATAATACCAAAAATCAGGGCAAACATTACAACCGCAATAACCACCCAAAGCATCATTTCAATCAGACTTTCCATCAAGGCAGTTTCCGGGGCAATTTCTCTGTAATCTTCCGCCAAATAGTTTCCGGCAATTGCTTGAATTTTATCCTTCATTACGGCTATCTGTTGTGGGGAATTGAAGAGCAGTGCTATTTCATGTGCAATATCGGTTGACTCAGTATGCGACTTTAGACTGTCCGAATAAATCTGAGCTTCATTACCGACAAAATGTAAATTTAACATCTCCTGAGGGACAAAAGCAGTAACCATATCAATCTGATTGTTGATGCCCCTGTAAATACCCACAACCTTACAGCCCAATCGAGTATCGCCCGTTAGGGTCTGAAATTGCAGCGCTACATTTGATTTCAATTTGATTTTTAATTTCTCGGCAGTTTTTTGGCTGACCAGAATTGGAATTTTATTTCCTTTAATTGTTTTAAGGTATTCACCTTCAATGACTTTTTTGTCAAGTGAAGTTACCGCAGCTTCTTTTTGGGCGTCTATACCGATAATTCTGATGCCGGTGTTGCCTCTTGCCGCACTGAGCATCCCCATG
>CAINVS010000623.1 GCA_903854205.1 uncultured Bacteroidota bacterium
AATTTTTCAACTCGGCATTTAAACCATTTGGCGGTGATATAATGTCCGAATTCATGAAGGATGACTAAAATAGAAAGTGATAATAGTAATTGTGCAGCTTTTAAACCCACACTCGACCAATCGATTGATAATAAGTTCATTTTTATTAATTCAAAATTTTAAAATCAAAATTCAAAAAAAAGGGCATTATAATTTTATGAGAGAAGCGGCAAAATTTCGAGCTTCCCCATCGCTGTCGAAATATTCCTGCAAAGTTGGCTTTGGAATGAATTTGACTGCATTCATCGTTTTTTCAACCACAGCCGTTATGTCAAGAAACCCTATTCTGTTTTTCAAGAAAGCCCAAACTGCAATTTCGTTGGCAGCATTTAAAACACATGCTTTATTCCCTCCTGCCTGTAGCGCATCAATAGCCAATCCCAGATTTCTGAATGTTTTGTAATCAGGTTCTTCAAAATTGAGATTTGGGTATTTTCTGAAACTGAATCTAGGGAAATTGTTTTGCAAACGCTTGGGGAATCCAAGTGCATACTGTATAGGTAATTTCATGTCCGGAACACCCATTTGTGCTTTGATACTGCCATCTTCAAATTGCACCATACTATGTATAACACTCTGAGGGTGAATGACTACTTCAATTTGACTCGGATTTAAGTTGAATAACCATTTGGCTTCAATCATCTCTAATCCTTTATTCATTAACGTGGCAGAATCTATGGAAATTTTAGCTCCCATGCTCCAGTTAGGATGTTGTAAAGCATGGTCTCTTTTTACATTAACCAGAAAATTAGGTTTCTTTCCTAAAAACGGGCCTCCACTGGCAGTAAGAATTATTTTTTCAATTGGGTTGCGTGACTCGCCAACCAAACATTGAAATATGGCAGAATGTTCGCTATCAACAGGAATAATCGGCGCCCTGAATTCTAAGGCTTTTTGCATAACTATATCGCCAGCCACAACTAGTGTTTCTTTATTTGCCAGTGCCACTACTTTTCCTTTTTCCACTGCCTTTAATGTAGGTTTTAATCCGGCAAAACCAACAATTGCAGCAATCATGATATCATAAGTATCAAAATCCGCAACTTCAACCAAAGCGTTTTCTCCGGCAAAAACCTTGATGTTTGTGCTGCTTAACGCTGTTTTTACTTTATCATATTTGGAAGCATCCCCAATAACTACAGCATTTGGTAAAAATTCTAAAGATTGAGCAATCAACATTTCATCATTGGTGTGGGCAGTAAGAATTTCAACTTCAAAAAGTTCTTTATTCTCCCTGATTACATCAAGTGCCTGAGTTCCAATAGAGCCTGTTGATCCAAATATCGCCACCTTTTTTTTGGGCGCTTCCGCTTGCATATATAAATATTTAACTTGTAAAAGTGCTGCAATTTAAACTATAATATGTGTATGAATGAGAAAATTTTGATAAAAGAATAAATGGGCATGAAACAGAATGTTTACTTACTATTTCATGCCCATTCATCAATTATTATAAAGAATAGAACTAGTCAATCAAAAAAAAATTATACTATGGTAATTTATTATACTCCCTAATATAGTGTTGTAATTTAAATGTTAGATTTTCGCGTTTGCGGTATTTATCTTTTATATATTTTTCCTGGTCTTCATCCTCTAACATGAGCTTATAAACTTCCGGATGATCTGACATCATTTTTTCCAATTCTTTACTTTTCCCATTTTTCAAAGAAGCATCCAAATCTTCGATTTCACCATCCACGCCTTTTGAAGCATAGTCAAAATATCCACCTTGACCACTCATTCCAAACAATAAAGAAAATGTGCTATCCTTATTTACAGTGCCTGAACAATCTCTTGTTCTTACATACTGGGTAATCTTTCCAAGAACAATAACGATGTATGCGTCTTTATCCGTCAACCTATGCAACATGCCATATTTGTCGCAAAAACCCCAATATTCTGAAGCCAATTCTTTAACGCTTACTTTATCTATTACGCCGTTTTTATCAACGGTATAAGATGCTTTTCCCATAATTTCAGTCCGGCCTTTACTCAATAAAATATTGGGAGCAGGATTATTATTGACATAATCCTGATAGGTTTTATAAAAATGATTTGAAGTTGGCTTCTCTAAATTAGGAGTCGTCTGAATGCCTTTAGATGTATTGACTTTATCCATGAATTTATCAAACCTAGGATCTGTTTTAGTGTCTTTTTGAGCGTAGCAAAAAGTAGTTCCAATTAACATAGCAGCAAAAACAATCAGAAAAATTTTGTTTTGTTTCATTTTTAGTTGATTATAGATTTATTATTTATTGAAAAAGTCCCTTTTTATTAAGGGCTATTATATTTATTAAAATTACGCGTTAGACAGCAAATGTATAAATGTTTATTAAACAACATTCCAATCAAATTTATGGTTATTGAAATATTAATTGAATAGCTGTTGTTAACTGACGAGAGTTTTTAGATCAGAGAAATCAACATTCATAGTAACTCAGGCTAAAGCAAAAGAGTTTCTTTTTTTCAAAAGTCTATAAACTAAAAAAGCGCCTAAATACTCGATTTAGACGCTTTTTTATTCATTGTCTGCGGAGAGAGAGGATTATGAACCATAACACCTAAACTCCTGTATATCAAGTATTTTACTTCTCTATTTCTCTTTGGAAACCCCCTTAGAAACCAAGCAGCCAAAAGGAGGGCTTGATTGTCTAGTTTGAGTTTCTTTAGGTTTCACAAAGATAATGAACCTAAGAAAATATCAAAACGATTTTCTTTCTTTTTCAATTTTCTGGATTGCATTTTCATTTTTGAAATAAATGTCACTCATCATTTTGTTGAGCGCACCAAAATGATCGTTTTGATTTTGTGTTTTTGATAAAAATCATCAATCTTTTAAAAAACGCCGCAAACCCTTGCAAATAGGCAGTTTTCTAAAATCATATCTAGGTTGGCAAATGGCAAGGTATATATATATATCCTTGCCAATTGCCAAGTGGGTGATTTTACTTTTATGAAGTAATAAACAATATTAATGGTTGACCCTATTTGACAATATTTATTTGTTATAATTAAAGTTTTTAACGTAAAAATATTATTCATGAAAGAATTACTAAACAATGCGCTAGAGCAATTAAAGATTGCCAGAATCCATGTAAATCCTCGTTCTCTTAGAAAACAAATCTCTCTTTTTGAAGTTGACGATTCACATGATGTAGAATTTAATGGTTCCAAATCTACAGGAACGTACCAGCAACATCTTTATTCCTTCTACCTGCCCTGCAAAAGGCAAGTAGATGAAATGATGAACGATTCGCTTGACAAAGCTGATTCGATCAAAAGGGAATTTGATTTGTACTGTTTTGAAATTCGGGAATTCAAGCATCTCTTCTTCCCTAAAGATTTTGTAAATGTTTTGCTTAATCGAATTGAATTTCATAAATCCATCCCTCGAGAGCTCGTAAACAGCGAAGCTATAAAAAAAAATTCTGGACTATTTTACTGTCCAGTTTCAAATGCTTGAATTATTAGAGCAACTCTACTTACATCGTATAGCGCACCTCAATAAATTCGCCATCAGGCAAGCCATTACTCAGGTTAATCCCGATTACGCCATCCCTACCAAACAAGAAATTTCAGCCTACATGTCGGGGCAGTTGTCTTTATTTCCAAAAGGCAGCGGCATCACACTCATTCAATGGCAAAGGGATAAAGTGGCTTTTATAGAGCTTTTCGTGTCGGTTTATGAGAGCAACTCAGTAAAGGGAATAGATAAACCTAAAATAACGAAGAAGGAGTTTTTCGGGCTACTTATGTGGTTTTTCAATATTCAGATTGGGAACATCGATTCTACACTACAAGCCGCCAAAAACAGAAAAATTGAGCAAAAGCCCTATTTGAAGGAGCTCATGGAAGTATTCGACAACTATTGCGCCAGGGGTCTTTAAAAAAAATCATTGTAGTACAATTGTAGTACAATAATCAAGCTG
>CAINVS010000624.1 GCA_903854205.1 uncultured Bacteroidota bacterium
AATCGTCGTCTGTCACTAAGTTAGGGTTAGACAAAGTGTTTTCGGTGACAGAATTTCTTACGATTTGAATTTGTTTTATGTCGTCAATTGTGGCGGGTCTGATCATCGTAGTTTGTTTTTGGCTTTAGTCATTTTCAGTTATAACTATGTCGATATCCAATCGGTGTCAAATTTGTTTTACTTTTAAATAGTTTACTAAACGATTGGGGATATTCAAAGCCTAATAGGTAAGCAATTTCACTAACTGTCAAATTAGTAGTTGTCAAAATTTCTTTTGCTTTTTCTATCAATTTATTGTGTATATGTTGCTGTGTGTTTTGTCCTGTTAGATTTCGGAGCATATCACTTAAATACGAAGGTGAAACATTGAGCACATTCGCTAGTTTTTCTACTGTTGGTAATGGTAAAGATGAATCGTTCGTAAAATGTTTATCTAAAATATTTTCAAAGTTTGTAAGCAAGTCGTTTGTAGCCATCTTTCTTGTAATAAATTGCCTACTGTAAAAACGATTGCAATAACTTAATAGCAATTCAAGGTTTGCAACAATTACTGCTTGACTGAAATTGTCTAACCTTGAGTTTATTTCTTTTTGTATGTTTTGAACAATTACTTCAACGGTATTTTCTTCTTCGTCTGAAAGATGCAACGCTTCGTTTACAGTGTAAGAAAAAAAGCCATAGTTTTTGATTGCCTTATCTAATGGGTATTGTCGGATTAAATCAGGGTGGAATAACAAGGACCAGCCATCGTTATTTCTATCTTCCTCGCTATCTACACTAATTATTTGATTTGGTGCAATAAAGGACATCGTACCTTCATCAAAATCGTAATGATTTTTGCCGTATTTTAATTTTCCTTTAAAACTTCTTTTAATTGAAATATTATAGAAATCCAAAATTAATTTTTCATTTTTAGGTTGTTTATTACTTATTGTAGAAGAGTGGTCAATAATTGTAATCAAAGGATTTAATGGACTAGGCAAGCTCATAAAAGAATGTAACTCTTTTATTGTATTTATTTTTTTTATATTTTGCATAGTATTTTTTATGTTTAAAATAAGCAGGCAGTGATTTATTACTGCCCGCTTTATTGGTTTATGAATTTAAGCATCTAAAAAATTAGTTCCTGCACTTCTGTCTGCTGTCATTACTTCCAAAACATTGCCTGGATATTCAATTGGCAACTTGCTCACTTCGTTTAGTTTGTTTAATTCGTCCTCAGTGAATACAACATCTACAGATTTCAAGTTATCTTGAAGTTGATGTAATTTGGTAGCGCCTATAATTACACTGCTCACAACAGATTGATGTAACAACCAGGCCAATGCCAATTGAGAAATGGAAACTTCTTTTTGCACTGCCATCGGTGAAAGTACGTCTAAAACGTCGTACGCTCGTTCTTCATGAAAAGGTGGGAACGGAAAATTATTTAGTCTGCCATCTTCCTTTTGTCCGTTTCTTTTGTATTTTCCGGTGAGCAAACCACCACTTAAAGGACTCCAAACCATCATTCCTAATTTCTGATCTTGTAACAGAGGTACAATTTCACGTTCTGCATCTCTCACATCTAATGAGTAATTTGCCTGAAGCGAAGCAAACCTGTCTAAATGATTGTATTGTGAATAGGCCAAGCCTTTCATTAATTGCCAAGCAGAAATATTACTTGCACCAAAATATCTAATTTTACCACTTCGCACCAAATCGTCTAATGTTTTAATGGTCTCTTCAATTGGCGTCAATGGGTCCGCTGTGTGAATTTGGTACAAGTCAATATAATCGGTACCAAGCCTTTTTAAACTACCCTCAACTTGTTGGATAATGTGCTTTTTTGAAAGCCCCCTGTCATTTTCGCTCTTACCCATTGAGCCTCGTACTTTTGTGGCCAATACTAAATCGTCTCTATTGATAGAAAGATTTTTGATTGCTTGTCCAATCATTACTTCAGAAAGTCCTTCGGAATAGATGTTTGCAGTATCAATAAAATTAACCCCTGCTTCTGTTACGGTTTTAATTTGTTCATCAACGGCTTTTTGGTCAAGATTTCCCATGTAGCCGAAAAAACCTTTTCCACCATAATTCATGGTTCCTAAACAAAGCGTTGAAACTTTCAATCCTGTATTTCCTAGAATTTTGAACTTCATCATTTTTTATTTAATTGTGAAGTGCAAAGGTCAGTGGATTGAAATTTTTGGGTGTGTTCAAAATGCAGTTGTTTGTGTTCAAAATGAGGTTTGATGTTGTTTCGTGACCTCTTACTAGTATCGCTAACACCTAAATACGCGCAAATGTCATGCATGTATGACAAAGATAAACTAGGAGCGCTCAAGATCCAAGAGCCTTTAAGTCCCTATGCGCGCGCTGGGTTCTACTGTGCATACCGTAGGTTCTACTGTGCGCGCGCACGTCTGTAATGAAGTTGCGTTAATCCTTTCTCAAACTGTTTTGTTGAAACAAGCTCTAATTTTTGTTCAGGCCTGCCATCCTTAAATAGTTTTGTCCCGTTTCCAACTAAAATTGGAATAACAGAAATAATAAACTCGTCAATTAGGTCGTGTTGCAGGAGTTGGTTTACGATTTCTGCTCCACCGTCACAAAATATGTTTTTTCCGTTTTCAGATTTAAGTTTCTCAACAAGTGCTTTTAAATCTCCGGTATAAAACTTTACGGAACCAATGGTTGGTCTTGGTGTCCGCGTGATGATGTAGGCATCTTTGTCTGCATGTGGAAAGTCTATAACTTTGTCATAAGTTCTGCGTCCAACAATTACAGCGTCAACGGTGCTTACAAAGTCTGCATAACCATAATCTTGACCTTCTTGTTCTACTATAGATAGAAAACCCAGGTCGTCATTGGGCTTTGCAATGTACCCGTCTAAACTTGTTGCGATATATAATATCACTTTTCTGTCTGTTGCCATTTTGGTATGTTAGATCAGTTCCAAATTTCATTCATCTCGGTCAAAACGATCGGCTTTCCGTCGGTAACAACAATCGTATGCTCATGCTGTGCCATAAACCCACCTTTGTTACCAACCATCGTCCAACCGTCTTTAAGTGTTTCAGCATAGGTTGAAGTGGTTGTTATAAATGTTTCAATGGCAACAACAGCGTTTTTTCTAAATCTTGCCCGATTAAAACGGTCTTTGAAGTTGGCAATGTTTTCTGGTTCCTCGTGTAAACTTCGCCCAATACCGTGCCCGGTTAAGTTCTTTATTACCTTGTAGCCACGCTTTTTTGCCTCTGTTTCAATTAAAAACCCAATGTCTGAAATACGAATACCGCCTTTTATGCTGTGGATTGCTTTATGCAAAATCTCTTTTGAAGCGTTTATAAGTTTTTGATGTTGGTTAATGTCTTCCCCAAGCACAAAGGAGCCACCGTTGTCCGACCAAAAGCCGTTCAGTTCGGCAGAAACATCTATATTTATTAAATCGCCTTCCTGTAAGGTTCTTTTGTCAGACGGAATACCGTGACAAAATTCATTGTTTACGCTGATACAAGTCCAACCTGGAAACCCATAAGTTAGATATGGTGCTGATTTTGCCCCAAAGTCTGAAAGTATTTTTGCGCCATAGTTGTCTAATTGCTTTGTTGTCATACCGGGCTTAGCATAGTTACGCATTTCCTTTAAAGTGCAGGCAACCGCTTCACTCACTTTTTTCATTCCGATAAGTTCTTCGTGTCTTGTTATTGACATGTTTGTTTAATTTTATATTTGTTTTTGTCTGCACAATCCATACCCGATTGGAAGCACAGAAAGATGCGTATTTTTCGCGTCAGATTGGTAAAGATAAGTCTGGTATGATAAATCTTCAAACACTGGAAATCAAATCCACTTAAATCTGGGTATGCCGGCAAGTAAAGTCACGAAGACGATCTGCCAAATCTTCAATGTCGTCTTTCCTGGCAATTTGTTGAAGCCAGTTTTTTGGGATTGTGTCAAAGCCATAAAGTAGGCCAGCAAGCCCTCCTGTAACCGCTCCTGTCGTGTCAGTATCTTCTCCTAAATTCACGGCTTTTAAAGTCGCCGCTTCATAATTGTCTGTTGTCATTAAACACCAAATACTTGCTTCCAAAGTGTGCACTACATAGCCACTGCTACTTATTTCTTTTTCTGTTAATTCGTAAATATTTCCATTCAATAATCGATCAAATATTTTTATTTCAGATGGGTTTATTGAGCGCGAATTTAAGTAATTGGGGATTTCAGTTTGCAGCCGCTTATAAATTTCGAATTTATCTAATCCATTTATTATGTGTCGAGCAAATTCAAGATAATAAAAGCAAGCAATTATAGAGCGAATGTGTCCGTGCGTAATGGAGGAAACTTGTTTTGTGATTTGGTATCGCTCCGCAAGTTCTTTGTCTTTGATATAAACGAGTAATGGTAAGATTCGCATTAATGAGCCGTTGCCATTCTCAGAAACCTCCATTCCACCCGCTAATTCTGGATCACAGCCTTCTTGCAATCGTCTAATCGCTTGACTTGATAGAATGCCAACATCAAAAACATGACCTCTTGGTGTCCAATAATTATGGTCAAGCCATGCCACAAAATTATTGGCAATATTCTTCGTACTAAATTCCTGTGTCAATGCTTCGGCAAGGCAAAATGCCATAGAACTGTCGTCTGAAAATGTTCCCGCTGGCAGATTATAAGTTCCAAAACCTGTCATATCCGTTACAGGCTTTTGTGAAATGGATTGTCTGCTGTTGAACTCAACCGGAACACCTAAAGCGTCACCAACAGCAATTCCAAATAGTATGTCCTTGTAAATATTTTTTTCTGTCATTGGTAGGGTGTTAAAATTGATTTCCGCTAACACGTAATTATACGCACATGTCACGCACGCCTAGCAAAGATAAACCAGGAGCGCTCAACCTCCAAAAGACGGTAAGTCTTAATTTTATTAAATTGATAATCAATTAGTTATAATTGGTATTCCCTAGCATCGGCTTTGCCAGCAATATAAAATACAAAGTATACTTGGCTCTAACTGGTAAAAAAAACGCGTTAGAGCCAAGTATAAGTCCATTTTTGACTTTAACTGTGGCAATGCACCAGCATTATTTTTGGTCGAAATATGGTAAAATGTAGTTTATCAATAGGTCAA
>CAINVS010000625.1 GCA_903854205.1 uncultured Bacteroidota bacterium
AATGTGTTTCATTTATTTAAAAACATCTGATTCAAAAATAACAAAATGTATTTCTTTGATTATCAAACAAAAAAAATCAGCTGCAAACATTGTTCACAGCTGATCTTAAATTTTAAAAATTATATTACTTAGAAACAGTATCCGTTTGCATCAATCAATTTTTGAGCAATTGCACGACGAGCATTTTTAACATTAACAGTTTCATATTTTGTAAAACGTTTGACACCATTCAACATCATACGCAAAGCATCACCTTCAGCAAACGAACTGAGTGCATCGGCAGCATTTTTAGAAACCCTTGCTACTGCGTCATTGTAAAATACTTTCATCATCAAAGTTGCAGTTTCAGTATTTTTGCCTATTATTTCCATTTTTTGTATGCGCAACAAAAGGCATTCTGCCGTATAAATATCCATCATTATATCAGCAATATTTATAACTATTTCCTGCTCTTTTTTAAGGTCAATTGCTCCATCGATTTGGTATTTAACAGCGGCCCCGGCAACCATAAGTCCAATTTTTTTCAAGTTCTTAAGTGCATCAATCTCAGCACCCCAATTACCTTCGGTTTTAGTATTGGAAGGCATCGCTGCCAATTCTTTCTGTACTTCCCAAGCCGGACCTGTAAGGTCAATTTCGCCTTTCATGGCACGGCGCATTGTCATTGAGAATGCAAGGAGACGGTTTATTTCATTGGTTCCTTCAAAAATTCGATTGATGCGGGCATCTCTGTATGAACGCGCAGCAGTAAATTCTTCTGAGAAACCGTTACCGCCGTGAATCTGAACAGTTTCATCCACAACATAATCCAACATTTCAGAACCGATTACTTTGAGCATAGCACATTCTACGGCATATTCTTCAGCCGCTTCCAATTTTGCTTCTGCATAGCTTGTGCCTGCCTCATACATTGCAGTAGCTTTGCGCTGCAACAACCAGGATGTACGGTAGAGTGCAGATTCTGATGCAAAAATACGGATAGCCTGCTCGGCCAATTTGTATTGCATTGCGCCGAAGGAACTGATTGGGACGCCAAATTGCTGACGCTCATTAGCATATTTAATAGCAGTCTGTGCATTGTATTTTGCACCGCCAAGTGCCATAACACCTAACTTGAAGCGACCGATATTCAATACGTTAAAGGCAACCAAGTGACCTTTTCCTATTTCACCCAAAATATTTTCAGCAGGCACCTTTACATTTTCGAAGAAAACCTGACGGGTGGAGGAACCTTTGATACCCATTTTATCTTCCTCAGCACCAAGGCTGAGTCCTTCACGTTCACGTTCTACCAGGAAAGCGGTAAATTTATCGCCGTCAACCTTTGCAAAAACAATAAATACATCGGCAAAACCTGCATTGGTGATCCACATTTTCTGTCCGGAAATCAGATAGTGACCATCGGCTGTTGGCATAGCCTTGGTTTTGGCGGCCAAAGCATCGGAACCAGAACCAGGTTCGGTAAGACAGTAAGATACTACAATTTGGCCGGAACATAGGCCCGGAAGGTATTTGCGTTTCTGCTCCTCATTACCGAAGTAAAAAATAGGAAGCATACCGATTCCTGTGTGCGCAGCAACAGAAACTGAAAAAGAGCCTGAACGGCCAATTTCTTCTGTAATAATTGTATTTGTATTTGTCTCAAGAGGCATTCCACCATATTCTTCAGGAATGTGAGAGCTCAAAAGGCCCTGTTCACCTGCAATACCCAGTAATTTTTTAGAAATATTGTCTTCCTGTTTCTCAATTTTTTTATAATTGGGATAGATATGCACTTCGCAAAAATCGCGAACCATCTGACGAATCATCATTTGTTCTTCATTGACCTCTTCCGGAATGAAAGTATTATGGGCTTCTGAATCGCGAATGAGAAACTCTGCACCTCTTAAAACTTCAACTTTTTTGTCTTCTGTAAGTTGTGACATAACTTGATAAGATTTATTGATTGGTGATTATTAATTCAACTTTAAAAAAACTATTTGAGCACTATTTTTCAAAATAAAGTTTATTTTTCTCTTTTAAACGCGAAAGAAGAGATAGTGATTATACACTATCTCTTCCTTTATGTTGGAAATCGGAGGTTAGGAAAAACATTATTTATCTCCTACCTATTTATATCCAAAATTAGTATTATATTCTTGAAAATGCAAATTTTAGAATTACAAATTTTACAAATCAATTCAAAATAGTCTTTAACACAATTATTAGTTTTTTTATTATAGAAAAATTATGAATTGATTTTTATCAAAAACTTATAAAACGAGAACTTTATTGACTAAAGCATCCTTATATTAGCAGTGAATTAAGTAAAATATTTGAAGTAAATAAAAATGAAAGCTAAACGTGTTGTTGTCGGACTGTCAGGTGGAGTAGATTCGAGTGTTTCGGCCTATCTGTTATTGGAACAGGGCTATGAGGTTATTGGACTTTTCATGCGGAATTGGCATGATGATACTGTGATTCTGGAAAATGAATGTCCTTGGATCGAGGACAGTAATGATGCGTTGCTTGTTGCACAGTCACTAGGCATCCCATTTCAGGTTGTTGATCTGAGTGATGCGTATAAAGAACGCATTGTTGACTACATGTTTGCGGAATACAAAAACGGCAGAACGCCAAATCCTGATGTACTGTGTAATCGTGAAATTAAGTTTGACATCTTTCTGAAAACCGCATTGGAACTTGGCGCTGACTATGTAGCTACCGGACATTACTGTCAGAAAGGCATTATCGAAAAGGGTGGAAAAGATGTTTATCAACTGCTCTCCGGAAATGACAAAGGAAAGGATCAGAGCTATTTTTTATGTCAACTGACTCAGGAACAGCTTCGGTATGCACTCTTTCCCATTGGCCATCTCCAAAAATCGGCTGTGCGCGAAATTGCAAAAGAGCAAGGTTTGGTCACAGCAGAGAAAAAAGACTCGCAGGGTCTTTGTTTTGTAGGAAAAATTAAACTTCCAATATTTCTTCAGCAACAGCTTTCTCCCCAAAAAGGTGATATTATTGAAATAGCTTCCGATGCCCTTATTTATATAACGGCAAAAGACAAGATTGAATGTTGTGCTGCTTTTGAAACAAAATTGCCCCTACTCTGTGAACCATACCATTACAGTAAAAATGATGGTAAATTTACAGGCGAACATGATGGTGCACACTATTTTACTATCGGACAGCGAAAAGGACTTCAAGTGGGTGGAAAAAAAGAACCGCTCTTTGTCATAGCTACAGATACAACTGAAAACGTTGTTTATGTCGGTCAGGGTGATAATCATCCGGGCTTAAACAGAAAAGGTCTTTTTATTCCAACTAAAGATATTCACTGGATAAGAGAAGATCTCCGAATGAAAATTGGCGAAGAAAGAACCTATATGTCCAGAATCAGATATCGTCAGGCCCTCACTCAAGTAACATTATACTTACGTACAGAAGGTCTTTTTCTTATTTTTGAACAGGAACAGCGCGGCATTACGCCGGGACAATTTGCTGCCTGGTATGATGGCGAGGAATTAATCGGTTCGGGAGTGATTGCTTGATACACTCGTCGATGCCTCTCCAAGCTGTTTCTTATGGTACCGAATAGTAGAGGGTGCGACCCCAAAATGATTAGGTAGTTCGATCTCAGGGGCTTGTATCCTAAGTCCAATTTTAATAATTGCCATGTGGTGAATTGCATGTTCAATATTAAATATTAGCTCTCTTATTAGGGAGCTGTTTATTTTTTCGTGAGATTCAAAATTATCCAATTCATGGTTCTCTTCTAATTGCAGATAACAATCTGCAGGAACTGTATCGATCCAATCAATTATCTGATCAATAGCTTTTATTGCAGACTTTGGATTCTCTTCCAATTCAATTTGGCGATTTCTTAAATCGTAGCAGATTTTACCTGTGGCCAATTGATTTTCAATACATTGAAAAAATTCAATAATATGTCTGTAATGTTTTCCAACGCTAGCATTGTAAAGTACCTCAATTGGCTGCTTGTATTGATTGGCACTAAGTTGTTCAATGGTAGATTTCAGATCATGAAGGAGTTGAATTGAGGTGTTATAAACTTTCATGGATTTATTATTGCATATTTAGTAACGTCGAATCGAAATGGCTGATAACTTGACGAAAATTACGCATTTGATTTTGTAATTTTGTCATCTTGTTACACTTTGTCTAAAGAACGTTACCTAAAAATGGATATAAAATTAAAAATCACTGACTTAGAAAAATTATTTCTTGATTGGTCCGGAGAGATTGCTGAAAATACTCATGCAATGCCTATTTCAGGCTCAGAACGCAGATATTACAGAATGACAGCAGCATCGGGTAAAACCGCATTGGGAGTTTACAATAATAATCGTTTTGAGAATAGCGCCTTTGTTAATTTTACCCAAAAATTTAGGGGAATTGGTATTAATGTTCCTGAAATTTATATTTCCGATTTGGATCAGGATATATATATGGTGCAGGATTTGGGCGATTTAAGCCTTTTGCAGTACTTAGAAAATGAAAGAAAATTAAACAAAGGAAATCTAAGCGATAATGTCTTTGATAAGTATAAAAGTGCCCTGGAACAATTGGCTTTTTTACAAATAGAAGGGGCAAAAGTAATAAATTATGACAATTGTTATCCAAGTTCTGAATTTGACCAAAAATCAATGATGGCTGATTGCCATCTGTTCAAGTACTGGTTTCTTTTTCCGACTCATGCTATTTTTGACGATTCTTTATTGGAAAAAGATTTTGAAACACTCTGTCAGTATTTGTACGAGCCGGAATGTCCGTTCTTTATGTTCCGCGACTTTCAGGCAAGAAATATCATGGTCAGTAATGAACAGCTTTATTTTATTGATTATCAAGGAGGAAGAAAAGGTCCCTTACAATACGATGTGGCCTCTCTCCTATTTCAGGCTAAAGCTGCATTGCCGGCTGAGACAAGAAAATTGCTGTTGGATCATTATTTCGATACCATTCTGCAATATACTACAATTGAAAAAGCAGATTTTTACAATCGATATTATGGATTAGTGCTGCTTCGCAGTATGCAGGTTTTGGGTGCTTACGGATTTAAGGGGTATTATCAGCGAAAGGAGCATTTTATCAGCAGTATTCCTTATGCCATCGAAAATCTGCGTTGGTGGTTAGATCAGATTGATTTTCCATTGGAACTGCCTGAACTAAAAAAGGTATTAGGAGCCATTATTAAAAGACAGGATCTTTTTCCCAATAAAGAAAATGCTGAAAGATCTGCAGACAGTAAACCTTTGAAGCTTCACCTCAGAAGTTTTTCCTATAAAAAAGGACTGCCGGAGGATACAAGCGGCGGACATGGGCAGGGTTTTATTTTTGATTGCCGGCTCATACACAATCCCGGCAGATATGAACACTTTAAAATGCAGAGCGGATTGGACAGGGATGTAAAGGAGTTTTTGGAAAAAGATGGCGAAATGGCGGTATTTTTGGCTCCAATTATTCAAATTCTGGAACAGGCGATTGACAAATATTTACAACGCGGATTTGAATATTTGGGTATCAATTTTGGCTGTACCGGGGGACAGCATCGTTCAGTTTATGCAACTGAGACAATTGCTGCCTATCTTTCAAAAAAATATGGCAATGAAATAATGAATATCATAATTGAGCATCGTGAGAAAGAAAGCTGGCTAAAGAAGTAAGGAATTGACGGTAAAAAGCTTAGTTTTGTACAGTAAATCAAGTATTAATAAAAAATAATGAGTCTATACAGAAAACGAATTACAGTTTACATGCGGAGCATACCACATTTTTTCAGGTATATGCTGCTTGCATTGTTCGTGCTGTTTATCAGTCTATACTTTCCGAATAATATTCAGGTTGACTATCAGTTTGAACAGGGAAGCACTTGGAAATATGAAGACCTCAGGGCTCCATTTGCTTTTCCAATTCAGAAATCTGAATCAGATCTCGAGGAGGAAAAAAGAATTTTATCCAGAGAATTTTTGCCCTATTACCGACTTGACAAAAGTATGGCAGAAAAACAAAAATCACTATTCCTTGAAAATCTTTCTAAACAGATCAGATCAAAGAATTACAAAAAAGACAAGTCTGTTCCAAATATTTATATCGATTCTGTTGGCTTTGCAAAATTTGGACTCAACCTGATCAGCAAACTTTACGAAAAACATATTGTAAAAATTGAAGCCGCACACGAAAGAAAAAATAATTCCATTGCTTTTAGGGTCATCGAAAATCAATTGGAGCTTGGAGAATTTACCGCTAAAGATTTTATTGATGTAAAAAAAGCCACACAAATAGTAGTTGACAGTATTGACAAAGTGAGGGCGGTTACAGCAAATACAGAAATACTTCTAAGTCTTTTATCTGAAGTTGTTCAGGTACCCGACATAAAATTTGATGCGGATCTGACAAAAAAAAATAAAGATCTTGCAATAAAAAACCTGTCCCCGGTCAGAGATAAAATAAAAGCAGGTGAATTAATTATCAGAAGAGGCGAAATTGTGGATTCTATCGCTTATTCAAAGCTGATTTCCTATGCACACAAATATGAGCAGGAAATTAACAAACACAAAAACAGCTTTTTGATTTATATGGGCTATCTGTCTCTGACAATAGCATTATTATTGATTTTAGGGATGTATATGTTCATTTACTCCAGATCAGTATTTGAAAATCTGCAACATTTTATTCTAATTTTTGCACTCATCGGGGGGTTTTCCTATCTCTCTTTCAGTATACACAGCTTATCCCTGATAAGTCTATATTTTATACCATTTTGCATTGTTCCTATAATTGTCAAGAACTTTTTTTCACCACAACTGGCATTATTTACTCATCTGGTGCTCATACTGCTGGTAAGTTTGGTTTTATCACTCGATTATCATTTCA
>CAINVS010000626.1 GCA_903854205.1 uncultured Bacteroidota bacterium
TTAGTCATGTTTAGTGGTTTATTTGCCATTATTTAGTAAGTTTGATTTTCGAAACTTACTTTAAATGACTCCATTAAAGCATGAACTTTTTCCTTCGTTTCAAGTGGTCAATTTGGACCGGTCAGGGGTGGTCAATTTGAGCCGGTATCAGGTGGTCAGTTTAAACCGGTCGGGGGTGGTCAATTTAACCGGTTTTTGCAACCTCATCACTGGTTGCCTCTCTGACCGTATCTCCATTTAATCGCTTTTTGCCAGCCTCTAAAAACTCTTTGTTCCATTGGTAGAATTGGGATTCATGAATGGAGTACTTTCGACATAATTCAGCTACTGACATTTCCGCCCTGAGGGCTTCCATTACAATGTTGATTTTCTGTTCTGAACTTAAGATTCTTCTGGTTTTTCTTCGAATCTCTTTGATGTAATTTTCTGTGGTTTGTTTCTTTTGTGGTTTCATGATATGTAAATTTAAAGATTTCATGAAACACTAGCTTAATTATATCTATATTTGATCCACTTTATGCTGACGATTTACAATAATTTAGCCAAAGCAACCCTGATTTTTTTTATTAACTTTTAATTATCTTATATTATGAAAAAGATTTTAATTTTTTTGTTTACATTTGTCTTTATCACTACCGCTTTCACAAGGGAAAAGTGGGCTTATGTATGTAGTTATTGTACAGCTACTGTCACTCAGACAGTTGGCGTAGTAACAACTACAAAATGCGATTCCTGGGTTTACGAATTAAGAATGACCGAATATCCTTTAGATAATAAACCAGGAGTGAATTCTACTGCTTTTCCTTCAGGTTGCAAATCTTTAAATTCGGCTTATAATGGCAATGGGAATAGAGGTGATGGGGTTCAGCCATATACCGATTCTTATGGTATCCCTTGGATTTATGTAGCCGCAGGGGGAACTGGAACAATAACCGATCCTTTTATAAATATTTCATATTCCAATACAACAGAAGAATTTTGTATTGAGATTCCAATTTTAGAATGTAAATATGTAATATTTAAGAATGATGAGAATTTTAATACTGACGGATATACAAAATCCCTAAGAATTTCTGGAACTCAGTTAATTATGGAACTTAGGCAAGAATCTCTTCCCGGAGAACCACTTAATCCTGTTGAAAAAACTTGGACTTATGAAACGAAAGCTTTATTTGAAGATGAATCAAGTACATTTTTTACCCTAAGTCCGAATCCGTTCACAAATTCATTGACTGTAAATATAACTCAGGAAAATTTCGACAACAAAACTGGCTTGAGCGTTATAATTAAGAATTATAACGGAACTAGTTTGGTTGAACAAAATATCTCAAGTATAACTACAGTATTAAATACCACAGAAATGGGTAGTGGCAATTATATAATTTTTATTTATAAAAATGGTGAAATAATAGATTACAGGTACATTATTAAATAATTTTGATTGCTATAACAAAAGACTACTGTCTTTTAATTAGTCTTTTGTTATAGTATTTGGTAAAGTGAAAAACTCCTTAATTGTTTTGAATATAGTTCTGTGGATTTCCGGAATTTATAGTCAAAACCTTGTTAGTAACCCTGGTTTTGAAATATATTCTTCTACAGAAGATACTGCTATGATTAATAATATGATTAAGCAGGGAGGAACTATTTTTTTTAACATTTCACAATCTAGGCTTCGCTATGAAATTTTTGGTAGATATTGTATTGATTGGAATGGTTCAACTTATGCACTGAGAAACCGGTGTTGGGATTCTCTCGGATTAATAATTGGAAAACCATTATTGACATTTGAAAACGAATTTGATACAGTCAACCTTACACATACGGGCATGTCATCGGCTAACCTAGTTTTTCGTCCATCACCATACCTATCCTCGCAAATTGGAGCAAAACTAAAGGATACTCTTTGTAAAGGCTGTACATATAATATTTCATTTAATATTTATGTTACTCAAAAATCAAACATAATTTTAAATAACTTTGGCTTAATATTTAACCCAGATTATGAACTAAGCGAGAAAGACCAATCAAAATATTTTGTAAAAAGCAATCAAAAACTAAAAAGGGGGGAGTGGCAAAAAATCGAATATTCTTATGTCGCTCAAGGGAATGAAATTTATTTTAGTTTTGGGAAATATTGGAAAAATCATGAAATTCATTCGAGAAAACGATATAAACATTTATTTTTCATGTCTCTTTATTTCGATGATATTATTATTGAAAAAAGTTACACTGAACAGAAGTTAGAACCCCAAAACTAGTAGTTTACTATTGTTTCTTTCTGCTTATTGTAATACTCCCCAAAAATAGCACCAAAGGTTTAGTTAAAAAAATCTTTAATTTTACTAAACCAAATGACCAAACAAACCAGACGCAAATTTACGGCTGAATTTAAGGCTAAGGTAGCCTTAGAAGCCATCAAGGATCAAA
>CAINVS010000627.1 GCA_903854205.1 uncultured Bacteroidota bacterium
AATTTAACTTTTCCGTTTTGTTATGATACAAAGATGCGGCTTATTATTTTGCCATGTAATACTTATTCTTGCCAAATGATTGTATGAGTTAAAAAAAACAACATTATTATTTCGTATAAAAACAAAAAGGCTTAATGTAAATTTTCAATAAAATCATTAAGGCAGTATTTATCAGTAGTATTATCGTCTGAGATTTATTTTTTATGCTTCAAGACCGGGCGGTTATTTTTTTTAAAATTTTTATCTTAAAATATAACTTAATGATTTACAAGTGCTGTTTAATTATATTCTTTCTTGCCAACTTGCACCTGATTTTGCCATAATGAATATTTGCCCCTTTTTTTTTAAACAGCCTAAATCCTTACTTTGTCGCAAAGCAGAAAATGGGTGATTTTCTGATCGATTTCTTTTTTTATAACGAAGGTATTTTCATAGGCATTCTAAATATATGTTTATCAGTATTATGTATTTTTATTGCTGTTAAACAATAATTATTGTTCTCAGCTTTAGTTTTTGCTTTGGACTAATAAATTTTGCCATGAGCTATTTTATTTTGCCAAAAAGCTATCTTTTCTTGCCAAAGGTTGTAATTTGTGGTTTGTTTAAATAGAGTATACGATGGAATGTAAAGATGAAATGATTTAAAAATATTTTGCAGCGCTAAAGGCATCAGCTTTGAGTTTGCCAATCCTTTTTTAACTCATTTACTTCTGTGAACCTTGCTTTTTGTTATTTGGTAAGGAGCATTATTTTCAAACTGTCATCCTGCACAAACCTATTCATTTATGATCGAATCAATAATGTACATTAGTTTTGGAGTTTTTCTTTGTTTGGCAGTTCTCATGCCTTTTATTTTTAAGTTTCAGAAAAGCTATAGGGAAGAAAAGAAAAAGTCGGAGGAAAATATAAGGTTTTTGGAAGAAAACCATAAAAAACTGCTGACAAACAACAATATGCTTTTAAGTCTGAAAACATTTCAATCAGCGTTTTTTTTGTCAGACAATAAGCCGGAAACCTTTGATAAAATCCTTAGTTATCTGCTTAAGATTACAGAAAGCGACTTTGGGTATTTAGGTGAAGTACTTCACGATCATGAAGGTAAACCTTTTATAAAAACAAATTCAATAACGAATTTTTCCCGGAGCAAAGATTCCGGATTAGCGTTTAAAAATCTGAAATCACTTTTTGAATATACGCTCAGTACAGAAAAGCCTATCATTTCAAATACAGCTTCGACCTATTCCCATCAAAGCGGTATTCCTGAGGGAGATCCTGCCATCACTACTTTTATGGGCCTTCCGGTGTTTTATAATGGTTCTATGGTAGGGATAATTGGTGTTGCCAACCGATTAAAAGGTTATGATGAGGAGATTATAAAATTTCTTGAACCTTTTCTTGCAACTTATGGAACAATAGTCCAAAATTTTAGACTAAGAATCGAACAGAGAGATTATGAAAATCAGCTTAAAGAAGCGAAAGAGATTGCTGAAAAAGCAATATATTCAAAAGAACTTTTTTTTACAAATATATCACATGAGCTTAGAACTCCACTGACGCTTATATTATCACCAATTTCTGCACTTATCAGCCGAGGTATAAAAAGCTTCTCAGATAAAGAGGTTGAAGAAATTTTACAAATCGTTCGACAAAACAGTAAGAAATTACTGACACTTATAGATGAGATTATGACTTTGTCCAAATTGAGCTCAGGAACTCAATGGACGATTAGTGAAGAGCCGGCAATACTAAACAGCTTTTTTGGGAATATTTTTACTGCATTCAAATACCAGGCGGCAGAGTATGATATTCATTTAGAATACCATTTTTTATTGGATAAACGTACGATTGCTTTAGTAGATGGTATTCAAATTTCTAAAATTATTGATAATCTGCTGTCTAATGCTTTAAAGTTTACTCCAAAGGGTGGCACTGTTAAACTAAATGTATATGAAACAAGAATAGACAATAACACTCGCCGCTTGAATGTAGAAGTTGAAGATAATGGTGTTGGAATTTCTGCTGAAGATATGCAGCATATTTTTGAAAGATTTTATCAGGTCAAGAATCAACAGCAATCTTCGGTACTAGGCTCAGGTGTAGGCTTGGCACTTGCCAAGGAACTGGCGGTTTTGATGAGCGGCGATTTATATGTCTGCAGTGCAACTGATAAAGGAAGCTCGTTTTTGTTTTCTCTTCCACTGAGTGAAACAAAAATATTTCTTACGGACAGTATGTTAGAAGATATTAAACCGGAAAAGGTGTTTGCCGATAATCTTTCTACAATTCTTATTGCTGAAGATAATCTGGTAATGCGACAGTTTTTAAAAAATATTCTATCACCTTATTATAATATCATTTCTGCTGAAAATGGTGCTGTTGCCTATTCCCTTCTTTTGCAGAAAAAAGAAAGTATTCAGTTGGTTATAACTGATGTTATGATGCCTGTAATGGATGGATTGGAGCTCTTTACCAGAATAAAATCTGATTTAAAAAACGTTGACATACCTGTAATCATGCTCACTGCTAATTCTGATGAGAATGATAGGCTCAAAATGCTAAACATAGGAGTTGACAGCTATATTACAAAACCATTTTCCCTTGATGAACTATTGGCTAATATCAGAAATGTTATTGAAAATTATTATTCAAGGCTGACCTGGAGAAAAGGTATTGAAATTATTGAAGAGCAGGAAGTTAGTATATCGGAATTTGAGCAAGAGGCCGGTGAAGAAGAATTATCCGGAACAGACACAGAATGGATTGCAAAAGCTAGCGCTATAGTTGAAGAGAATATGGATAATGTTAATTTTGATGTTGATGAACTAGCGCAAAAAATGATGGTCAGTAAAAGACAGCTATATCGTTTTGTGAAAAAACATATTGGGCTCACACCGCTTAATTTTATTAGAGAAATAAGACTTCAATATGCAAGAGAAAGACTTGAAAATAAATCATTTAAAACATTAACAGAACTTTGCAATACCTGTGGGTTTCAAAGTCTTCAGCATTTTAATAAAATGTACTTTGAACGTTTTGGGAAAAAACCATCTGAGTACAGATAGTATAGCCAATTAATAAAGCGTCACAACTCATTCCTAAACTGCGACTTGATTTTTTGATTCTTTTTTATTAAGAAAAAAGAATGCCTCCGGCAGGATGAGGATTTCCATAATTGTTGATTTAAAAAGAACAATAGGTCTGATGCTGTATTTCCCAAAAGGCTAAAGCCTTTTTTATCTCTTTTTTACTTTTGTCTCGTCAGTAGCTGACGAGACAAAAGTAAAAAAAAATCAAGTCGGA
>CAINVS010000628.1 GCA_903854205.1 uncultured Bacteroidota bacterium
AAGAAATAAGACTAAAATTTCGCAAGTAATCACATTCAGTATTTTTTAGAAACAGGGAAATTGTTGAATATTTCAAATCTGTCAACAATTTGATAATTACAATCTTACAATATAAATGCACAAGAATAAAACCCTAATGATATACCTTCTTTTTGTTTTATCAGCTTTAGTTGGCTGCAATCAGTTTCAGTCGGTTCCAGAATTGCCTGAAACATCAGAAACTGATACACTTATTGACCTCAGTAAATTTATGCCGAGCAGTGTTTTGGGAGATACTATATTAAAACACGAATACATAATAATTTCTTATTCAATAAAATATAAAAACCCGGAATGGACGATTTATTGCCTTAATAAAGATAAGAACAATACACGGGAAAGCGTTAGAAGGACTAATTTTCATCCGGACCCAAGTTTACCTGACGGCACTGCAAAGACTTGGGATTACGGTAGCAGCGGTTATGATCGAGGACATCTCGTGCCGGCTGAAGATATGAATTTCAATGAATCGGCGATGAATCAAAGTTTTTACATGAGCAACATTTCTCCGCAGTTGCCAGATTTCAACCGGGGGATTTGGAAAAAATTGGAAAATTCCGTCCGTAAGCTGGCAAATGAAAATGGACAGATTATTGTCATCACTGGTCCGGTTTTTTCATCGGCAGATTCAACAATTGGCGACAGTATAAGGGTTCCAAACCATTTTTATAAAATTATTTACAAAGAAGCTATGAAAGGCAAAAAGCCCAAAGCATTGACTTTTTTAATCCCAAATGAAAAAAGTGATAAGCCCCTAAAAGATTATATTTCAACAATCAGAATTGTAGAAACATTGACAGGTCTAAACTTTTTCCCAAATATGGATACTACCTTTTCTGAAGAATTGGAGAACAGCAAGGAACTTTCCTATTGGAATTTCAATTAAACATTACAAATATTTAAATATATAAACAGTGATTTTAGAATTACATCCTGACAATCCGGAACCAAGAAAACTAAAACAGATATTGGACATTCTAAAGAATGACGGTGTCATCATCTACCCTACCGATACAGTTTATGGTTTAGGCTGCAACATCAACAGCCACAAAGCAATGGAACGTATTTGTGCCATAAAAAGAATTGATCCCGAAAAAGCCAATTTGACTTTTATATGTGCCGATCTGAGTAATATTTCAGACTATACAAAACCATTCAGCACTACTGTTTATAAAATAATGAAAAAATGTCTGCCTGGACCTTTCACATTTATACTTGAAGGTAACAATCAGCTTCCAAAACTGCTTAAAAACAAAAAAAAGACAGTTGGTATACGTGTTCCAAATTCACCGATAGTGAGAGAGCTCGTTATGGGATTAGGAATGCCACTGCTATCTACCTCAATTAAAAATCTGGAAGATGACGATATTATAGAGTATCCTACCGATCCTTACGAAATACATGAACAGTATGAGCACCTGGTAGATTTAGTTATTGATGGTGGTTTTGGCGGCAATATCCCTTCAACAATTGTTGACTGTACAGGAGATGAACCCGAACTGATAAGAGAAGGCTTAGGAGTTTGGGAGTTTTAACAAAAAACAATTTACATTTATAGGTATTTTTGGATATATTTGCTGTAATACAAATTAACTAAACTATAATTTACATGAAAATCAACAAACTACTAACGTTTTCTTTTTTAGCAATACAGTCATTTTCTGTTTTTGCTCAACAGAATAACCCCAATGATCCTACCCGATCCGGAGCAGTAGAATGCATGGGTCCGTTTTATCATGGAGTAGCCTCAGGAGACCCGCTTTCAGACAAAGTTATGCTTTGGACAAGGGTTACAACTGACTCATCATTTGTAGATGTAACCTGGCGTATCGCAACAGATACTGCAATTTCAAATGTAGTGGCTACAGGACTTATAACAACCGATGCCGGCAAGGACTTTTGCGTTAAAGTAGATGCTGCAGGCCTACAGCCTTTAACCTGGTATTATTATGAATTTGAAGCATATGGTTTTAAATCAGTTCGCGGTCGTACCCGTACACTACCTGTAGGCGACATAGACAGTCTACGTTTTGCCGTGGTTTCCTGTGCAGACTATACAAATGGTTATTATAATGCTTACTCAAAAATAACTGAAAGAAATGATGTATTCGGTGTAATTCACTTGGGTGATTATATTTACGAATACGGCGGAGGAACTGCTCCCCGTAATCACGAACCAAGTACTGAAATTCTAACGCTTGCAGATTATCGCATGCGTCATTCTCAATATAAATTAGACGAAGATTTGATGCGTTTGCATCAGCAATATCCATTCTTTGCAGTTTGGGATGATCATGAAACGGCAAATAATTCCTGGTATGGCGGTGCTGAAAACCACAGTCCCGGAACCGAAGGCGATTGGTTTGACCGTAAAGCTGCAGGTGTACAGGCTTATTATGAGTGGATGCCGCTCCGTATGCCTGACATGCAGGACACTATGCGTATTTACCGCAAGTTCCGTTTTGGTGAACTTATTGACCTTTATATGTGTGACACCCGACTGCAGGGTCGCGATGAACAGAATGGACATGATACAGATCCGGCCAGGACAATTTTGGGACAGTCCCAGAAAAACTGGTTCCTGAACAGCATTGATACATCAACAACCCGTTGGCAGGTAATGGGTCAGCAGGTTATGTTTGCACCATTAAAAGTACAATTCCCACCCCTTCCTGCTTTTTATCCTAATGATGATCAATGGGACGGCTATCCTGCTGAGCGTGACAATATTCAAAATACGGTTTTGAACAACAATATTCCCAATTTTGTAGTATTGACCGGAGATATTCATACCTCATGGGCAAATGACATTCCTACTGCATCTTACAATGGTTCTACCGGTGCTGGTTCTGCAGGTGTTGAATTTGTTGCTACAAGTATTACGAGTCAGGGATCACCGCTACCTGTCAGTCAGTCGGTACTTCAGGGCTTCAACCCCCACATGAAATTTATTGATCTTACCAGGCATGGATATGTTTTGCTTGACATCAATAAAAACAGAACTCAGGGTGAATTTTGGTTTGTTGACGGCATATCAACAAGAGGTGGAACAGTTGCATACAATACCGGCTTTTACGTAAATAATAATGAACGTCATTTACGCCAAGCTGCCGGTCCAAGTCTCGCGACAAGTGCTATGATAGGTATACAGGCTCCTTTGGATCCGCGTTGTACCTTGAGTGCACTGCAAAACAGTTACCAAAGAGAAACTGTGCTTTTGGGTATATATCCAAATCCATTTAACAGTGAAATCATGATTCAGTTTACACTGCATGAAAATGCCCCAACCACTTCAGTTGTGTATGATGCTGTTGGTCGTGAAGTTGCAAGAAAGGATTTTGGAAATCTTAGCGCCGGAATGCATGAATTGCCTTTCGATTTGAACAGATTAACTGCAGGCACTTATATTATTGTTGTCAAAATGGGCAACAAGATGAATCAGCGCAAACTGATCAAAACAAATTAATAGAATAATATTATTATCAAGCGTCCTCAAAACCGGGGACGCTTTTTTTGTTTGAACAATATGGCTTTTGTAGCTTTTAATGAATTACTAATGCCAATCAAGGGTTGAAACAAGTTCAAATCGCATAACGCTGCCGCGGGCTCTTTTTTACTTTTGTCTTGATCCAAAAGTAACAAAAAATCAAGTCGG
>CAINVS010000629.1 GCA_903854205.1 uncultured Bacteroidota bacterium
ATAGATGCAGCGTTAGCAAGTGCTGAACGAGTTACCTTCACTGGATCGATGACGCCATCTTTTACCAGAATTATATATTTTTAAAAATGAAATTTCACAAAAGTAATATTCGTCAGTTTTGCAATCAATTATAAATATGATATTTGTATCTCTTTAATACGAATTAAATTTTAGACTGTTTTAAATTTTATTTTGTGTTCAGGAGTAAAAGATCCACATTATATTTTTGGTGTTCAGTTCAAATTGTAAATACTATGGAGTTTAATTTCACAGACATAATTATTCTAATATTGGGCTTAACTCTTTTTGGCTTTGAGGTTCTGATATTAAAATTCGTAAAAAAGAAGACAGTCAGCCTTCCCCAAACTGCCCTAAATATTGGTTTGGGTATGTTGGAACGATTGACAGGTATTCTAACTATAAATTTCGGAATCTACGTTTTCTCTTCTCTCGTTCCATTTAGATTTTTTGAGCCTTTGGATAACAAATGGCTTGCTTTTGGGATCACTTTTATTGCGGTTGATTTTATGTGGTATATTTACCACAGAATCTCACATAGAATCTCACTCATTTGGGCCGCTCATTTGATTCATCATCAAAGTATAGAATATAACTTTTCTGTCAATTTTGCCATTTCTCCATTTGGTTTTTTTGTCCGAATTTTCACTTACAGCATTCTAATTCTATTTGGAATCACGCCTGAACATATTATTTTGGCTAATGCATTAAATGCATTTTATCAGTATATGTTGCACAGTGAGCTTTGGCCAGAGTTTAAAGGTTGGGAAAGAATTTTGGTAACGCCCAAGTTTCATCAGATACACCACTCTTCAGTTCATGAGCATTTAGATACCAATTATGGCGGTATGTTCACAATCTGGGATCGCCTATTTGGAACTTATTATGTTGATAATAAAGAAGTTGTATATGGTTTAACCAAACCAATTGTCCAACAGGACCTTTTCCATCTTCAAATATTATTTTTCTTGCGGTTGATTAAGAACTTTCAGGAATTTCCTTTCTTTAAAGCATTTATATTGTTATTCAAAGGTCCGGAAGCACAAAAAGCAGAAATACCAAGACTTTATAATTTGAAAGTACAGCATAGTCCATTACAGGTGATTTTTGGTTTTTCGCTGTTTTTGGTTGGATTTTCAGTAATATCCTTTAACCTATTACCGATTTGGCTGGGCTTCATCATTGGAATGATCGGCATATTTATCTGCAGTGGGATACGTTTTCGGCAAAATTCCAATGACAATATTTGCTGATTATAAAGCCTAATAAATTAGTACTTTTTATAAAATCTCTTTTTCAATACTCATAAAATCATGTCTAAATGATAGATAAAATATTGCAAAACCTGTAATTGCAGCAACAGCAATCAGTCCCAAAATTCCGGCAATAATAATTCTTCTAAAGTCCTAAAAGTCCCAATCCGATATAGATAAGCCGGAGCTGTTCCCGGGTTAAAAACTGAAATTGTTTTGTATGATTCCGCGTTTCAGAATTATTGGTAAGGATGTTTAAAATTTTCAAATCAATTCTAACCTCCGTTGAAATCGTAGCTTCTATTTTTTATTTTCAAGGCCCATTATTTTCATTTCAATATCCGGTAAAGCTTTTCCAAACCAGCGCTCTGACTGTCGACTGACAGCTATTAGAACATTATCAACAAGATTTTGCTTCAACTTTATGATGGCATCGCCTTCAATGTATTTTTTGCTGAGAACAGTCTGATCATTTTCAGCAATAATATCAGACAAAGCCATAATTTGACCGGTTTTTAGATCTGCTGCATAAAGTCTGCCCTTATAGCTGCCTGATTTAAATCCCTGTACACCTGAAATTTCGGGTTCTATTCGGCTTACTGTTGCCAAAACCATTAAATAGCGGTCTTTTTCTATTTCGATTGTCTCTGCCAGAAAGCCTTCATGCCATTTCCGTTTACAAAAATCATTTGCAAAGGATGCTTCACCAAAATATTGGTTAATTGTATTAAGTAGGCCGTTTGAAACAAATTTATTTTTGTAATATTCATCTTTGTTCAATTCAGTTCTAGCTTTCACAAAATATCCGTCAAAAGTAAAATCCAATAATTCCAGACTGACAACCTGTGGTTCAAAATCTGTTGACACTTCAATTAATCCTTTATTTAAGAAGGGCTTAGCAATACTATCATTAAAAATATCGAAATGAATTTGCCTTATCTTTTTATAAAATAGATTCAAACTCATTGAATCTGATGCCGATATCGGTTTATTAATATTCGCCAGATATTTTGTGAACCGTTCTGATTCCTGAGTTGGCTGATATTTTGTAAAATAGTTATACAGACTCATTCCGACTACAAAAATGCCAATCAGAATAAACACCTTTTTGTTGTCAATGCCTTGCATAAAATTGTTTTTTCAGAGAGTTATACAAGAAAAGACCGGGAATCATTCCTATACAGATGATGATGATGATTTCTAGGCTCATAAAATCGGCTCTCCATGACAGATAAAAGATAGCAAAACCTGTAATTCCGGCAACAGCAATAAGTCCCGAAATTCCGGCAATAATAAATCTTCTAAGGTCCGTCAGGACGCCACCTAAAAGCCCCAATCCGAGATTGATAAGCCAGAGCTGTTCCCGGGTTAAAAACTGAAATGGTTTTGTATGATGCTGGACCTCATTCACAAAACCGAGATGTACAATGCTAAAGGAAACGGCAGTTACAAAACATAAGGCGCCAATAATGGCCAAAATACCTTCAATTTTTGACAATTGACTGAATCTTTCTTCTACGGTCATGATTGTTTACAATTTTTTAAAACTCAAATATAACTGCTTTTCCTCTTTCAATATGGATTTTTCGCTTTCAGTTTCCATACTAAAGGATAGTTTATCAGTTTTAATCAATTCAGTATTGTTAATAATTTTCTTTAATTCATTTACAATTATTTCTACAGCCTCCCAGCCCGGCGGTAAATTGTTATCCCAGCACTGCAGACTTAAAAAGGAACTGTCTTGACCAATTTTGAGCCGATAAATACTGCCATCTCTGCCTTGTCCTTCTTTATAAGGCTGCATTTTAATATTTAATTCGGCAACCAATTTTAACAGGTAAATACCAAATTTTGATTCAATTCTCCCGGTTTTAATTTCAATCAAATTGTCATTTTCCAATGTTATTTTCTGACAAAAAATGCCTTCTGTTTCCCAAATCAATATCAATCGGAAAGGGATTCTAAAAGATTCATCTGCAAAAAGCTCAATAAAAAAAGCTCCGTTAGGGGTCGGCAATACAGCCTTCTCCAATATAAAGAATGTTTTTTCAATTTCGGAAAAAGGATAATCGAACCAGTATTTTTCCATTATAATCTTTCTTCCCCTTCTTTATATTCATGAAGCAATTTGATTTCAAAACCTGTTGCAGACAATAATTCAATAAAAAATCGGTCATTCTCAGCTTTTTCATCTTCTGTAGAATAACTCATTTTATTCACCCAAATGAGCCAACCTGCTTCCGGATGTTCCGAAAATTTCCTTTTTTCTTCCAAATCGGCATTGGGATAGAGCTCAAAATACCATCTTACACCCTGTTTAAGAAACTGATTGTAAAAATGGCTGTACACAAACGGAAGTCGGGCTTCCAGCATACTTTTATTGTTGGTTTTGTACATTTTTCTGTAGCCGTACTTTTTTTCCAAAAAGGAATTGATATTTTTTACCAGTTGCTTTTCATCGCCGGCTTGACAAATAATACCGTATTCGAGTTTTTTCATTGTACTAATTTATTAAAACTTAACTCTTAAAAGCAATTGCAGATAGTGGTGATAGGTCTTCGATATGGCAAGCATATCTCCGAATTCGTCAGTCCAAAAAATCCTGCTGTTGGGAATGAAACTTTGTCCATAACGCAATCCCAAGTCCAAATTTTTGTGGATTTCATAATTTATACCAACTAAAGCACCAAGGTCAAATCTGTTCTCATAGGAGGTGATATTATTGTAGGTATTACCATTAGTTCTATTGTTGGCAGCTACAAGATAGGATAACTCAGGTCCTGCCGAAACATAAAGTTTATCCAGGATATGAAAGTTTGCTAAAACAGGCATCTGTACATAGTAGGCATTCAAACGGCTGCTGTTAGCGCTAAATGATACCCTTGTCCCTTTTTGAATAAATCCGGGCTCTATTGCCATGCTCCAACGCTTTGATAATATGTAGTCGATATGCGCATTAATATTGAATGTTAAAGCAGGTTGGTAGGTTGTTCGGCCAAGCTGGTCAGGAGCCTTTGATAAAATTTCAGAGCTGCCGTTAATACCAATCTGAGCTCCAAATTTAAAGTTTTGAGAAATGCCTGCTTGTGAAATTAACAGCAATCCTAAGGCAAATAAAACGCTTTTAAGGTTCATATAAAAAATGTTTGATGACAAAACTAATCCGATATCAGTTAAATAACAATGATAGCAGGAAAAGCGTTGTATGGACCGAATTTTTAATTTCTAATGAGCAGTTAATTTTCCCAGGGATTATATTTTTCCCGGGCATCAGACAGCTCAAAATGCACCCGACAAACTGCCGTCTCCCAGCCGTCCAAAATAGCCTGCCTTGCACTTTTGCCGCATATTTCACAGCAATGTTCACTGATAAATTTTATATTATTTACCAATTCTTCAAAAATCTCATTTTCGCCTTCATAACGAATCACCAAAGCCCCCCATTTTTGAAATACTTCTGTAATAATCAAACCTTCAGGAATATTGTCATAGGCAATGTCTACCAGATTGAGCCAACCTTCTCCGCAGGTTTCCAGAATCCAGGCTTTGGCATTTTCTCTATTTAATCTTTGCATATTAATTTCTTTGCATTCTAAATTCCCTGGAATTAAACCAAACGAAATTACGGATTGTATCTCTCGAATCCTTACTAAAAGGGATAATTTCTTTTCCGCTTAAATCATATACTGCAAATTCGTAATCAGAAGATCCGGTTTCTCCAACCAATCTGCCCAATAAAAATGCAGTATGAAAATCTTCCACAAAGTCATAATTTATCGGAATAATAACTCTACCGCTAAGGTCAATTACACCACTAAGCTGTTTATGCCCATTATTGATTTCAAACTGTTTTGAAACAATTAAAAGTGGTTTTTTTGTTGCTGTTATCTGATCAAATTCTGCCGGAATTATCGTTTTTCCTTTGGCATCTATTAAGCCTTTTTTGTAATGGACAGAATTTTCTAAATCATGAAAAATATTTACCGGTTGATTCCCATTATCATAACTGACAATTCTGATACCGTCATGAATGTTTTCTTCCAAATCATATTCAACGAGCGGCCCACCCAGTTTTACCGAATTATTGAAGTACTCTTTGTCTTTATATGGACCAAAAAATGCCGGACCTTTTGATAAGACAAATTCTTCGTGATGTTCATCGGCAAGAGCAGTTATCACTTTTGAAAAATTTCTTTCCTTTTTATAAAACTTTCCGGCTTTATCCATATACTGATATTTGCCATGATAAACATAGCGCGGAATTCCGGTACTCAAAGAGTAAGAACCAGAATATTTAGAAAGTACCGCTGTGTTGGAATCAAAAGCAATAATTGCATCGTATTTAAAATCGCTGATTGCCCGCCCATTATTGTCAACAATACCCCATTTTCCATGTTTTGAACTGATGAAAAAATTCCCGAAGAGCGGAAACTTTTCAATTATTTGAGGAAGAGGTTTTTCCTGTTTTTCTTTATTGGGAAGCCGCTCCACTATCCGTTCAGACTGTTTTGCAAGCATAATTCTTCTCAATTCCTCGGGACTGTCATAACGAAAATCGAGCACTTCATTTCCCTGCCGGTCAATTAGACCCCATTTGCCCTTCAACTGTACAGCTGCCAGTATTGAGGTATCAAATCGCTGAAAACTTTCAACATCCTCATAGATAGGTTTTATAACCGTTTTGGCTTCTTCATCAAAGAATCCGAAAAAGGATTGATCTCCCTTTTGAATAAAAAAGGGCGCCAAACCCGCTTCAAAAACAAAAAGCTGATAAACTTTTCTGTGGTAAAAATAGCCGTATTTTAATTCTATTTCAGGATGATTTTCCGCCTTAAAATGACTGTCCCATATAATCTCACGGCCATCATCTGTGAGCAGTCCAATCAGTTGATTCCTCAAAAAGGCAGCTCTGCCCTGCAACATAGGCTGTAAAATATTGTATTTGGCGGCGGCAATTATTTTACCTGAATCGCTTACTATTCCAAACAGATTACTTTTCCTATTTTTGAAAATGGCAAAACCTGTATTAAATGGCTGAAGTTCAACAGAATCCGGATGAAGGATGATGTTGCCATTTATATCTGCAATACCTGATTGATTATCAATGCGTACAATTGCGATTCCTTTTTTGAATTCCAAGATTCTGTGAAACTGCGGAGCTAAAAGAATTTTTCCGCTGCTGTCAATTAAGCCTTCAAAGGCATCTTTGAAAACAGAACTGATTCCATTTTGGAAAAAACCGCAGGTATAGCTGCTGTCATCAGGATAAAATGTTTTGTGAGCAGCATAGTAAGTGCCTTTCAATTGCTGAGCATAAATTTGCGGCAGTACAAAAAAAGTCAGAAAAAAGCAGGTTATAATGTATTTGTTTATAAGTCTCATTATTTCATGTTTAGCAACAAGATGCCGAACTAAAGATTATAGGTGTGAAACATTACTCCATTTCTTATTTACTGGAGTTTAGCGCAAGTTAAAAAAAGCAACTCCATCTCTACCTGCTTCGAGGACTAAAGTCTTTCTTTCGTTGTTCACAGTTCCCGCTACTATTTCACTGTCTACTATTTTTTTTTAATTTTTAATTTTTAATTTTTAATTTTTAA
>CAINVS010000630.1 GCA_903854205.1 uncultured Bacteroidota bacterium
GAATTATTTCTTTGGAAGAAAGCAGATGAAGCAAATACTGAAAAAGTAAAAGAAGAACTTGCAGACATTTTTTCATTTGCATTTTTGCTTGCGGAAAAATATGGATTTGATGTAAAAGATATTGTTTTAGAAAAAATCAAAATAAATTGTGAAAAATATCCAGCAGACAAAGCAAAAGGAACATCAAAAAAATATAATGAACTATGATAGTTTACCAATCTGATAAAGCAGGTTTTTTAGAAGATGTACTTACTAATAATATAAGTGATATTATTCATACTGCTTATTTCACAAAACTTGGGAGATCGACATCAAAGAATGAAATTCTGGCTTGGCAAAACTCAATGATGTATATGAACACTGTTCTATCGGATGATGATATTCCCAAAGATGCTAAAGTCTCTATAGAATTTCAAATTCCACTTACTTCAAATAGGATTGATTTTATTATCGCAGGCAATAACCATGATAATAGGGAGCAAGTATTGATTATTGAATTAAAGCAATGGTCAAAAGCATCTCTAACAATTGAAGATGCTATTGTTAAAACTTGGTTTCAACATGGAGAAGTCAAAACAGCACACCCTTCCTATCAAGCATGGTCATATGCTTCAATGATCAAAAATTATAATTCAACAGTGCAGGAGGAAGGAATAAATTTAGTGCCATGTGCTTATCTGCACAACTATACTCCCGATAACATTATCAATAATTCCTTCTATTCTGAACATATTGAAAAGGCTCCCCTTTTCTTAAAGCCTGATGCAATCAAACTTCGTGAGTTCATTAAAAAGTTCATTAAATATGGAGACAGTAAAGATATTTTGTACCGTATTGAAAATGGCCGATTCAGACCTTCAAAACAGTTAGCAGATAGTTTGGCCTCTATGTTAAAAGGGAATGAAGAATTTGTGATGATAGATGACCAAAAAGTTGTTTTAGAAAGTGCTTTGGCAATGGCAAGGAAAGCTAAGCCTAACAAGAAACAAGTTCTAATTGTAGAAGGAGGACCAGGCACCGGTAAAAGTGTAGTGGCGATAAACTTACTCGTTAAGTTGACGAGTGAAGGCTTGTTGGCAAAATATATATCCAAAAACTCAGCTCCTAGGGAAGTGTATTCAGTTAAGTTATCAGGAACGAAGAAAAAGACAGAAATAAATAATCTATTCGGAGGTTCAGGTGCTTTTATTGATGCAGAGTCAAATATTTTTGACGCACTTTTAGTTGATGAAGCGCACCGATTAAATTATAAAAGTGGCCTTTATCAAAATCTTGGGGAGAACCAAATATTGGAAATTATAAACGCCTCCAAGTTCTCCATATTTTTTGTTGACGATAATCAACAAATACATATAAAAGATATTGGTAGCAAAGATTACATTGAGGAATTAGCAAAATATCAAGGGGCAGTTGTGAATTCATTGAAGCTACAATCACAATTTAGATGCAATGGATCAGATGCATTTTTATCGTGGATTGATAATACCATTCAAATTCGAGAAACAGCAAACATAAAGCTTGCAAAATACGATTTCGATTTTAAAGTTTTTGATGATCCTAACGAATTAAGAAAAGCGATTGTTGAAAAAAACAAAGTAAATAACAAATCGAGACTTGTTGCAGGTTACTGTTGGGACTGGAAAAGCAAAAAAAACAACTTGGTTAATGATATTATTATTCCTCAATATAATTTTGGAATGAAATGGAATTTACAAAACGATGGAAGTACATGGATTATAGGTGAGAATTCTGTAAATGAAATAGGATGTATACATACCTGCCAAGGTTTAGAACTTGATTACGTGGGAGTAATTATTGGCGAGGACATGCGATTTGATTCTTCCAAAAACAAAGTTGTGACTGATGTCTTAAAAAGGTCAGCAAAGGATAAGTCAATTTTAGGCATTAAGAAACAACTAAAAGCAGATAAAAATAGGGCATTGAAAATTGCTGATAATATTGTAAAGAATACCTATAGAACCTTGATGACAAGAGGTATGAAAGGTTGTTATGTATATTGTTGTGACAAAGAATTATCAAATCATTTTGCTTCAATGCTTGAAAGTTCAAAAGTAGAGAAAGTTAAAATTATACCAATGCCTACTGTTCAAAGAATAGAAGCAGATGTTAATGATGATGTTAAGTATATTGATTATTTGCCATTGTATTCATTAAAAGCCGCCTGTGGAAAATTTAGCGAATGGCAAACTGTAGAAGAGGAAGGGTGGATAAAAGTAGAAGGAATCGGTAAATTAAATAAGAGTATGTATGTCGTGCGTGCTAAAGGCAATTCTATGTTGCCTAAAATTAAAGATGGAGCCCTATGTGTTTTTAGAGCAAATGTGGTTGGGTCTAGACAAAACAAAATTGTATTAGTTCAACATAATAATGTTTACGATTCTGAAAATGAAGGAAGCTATTCAATAAAGAAATATTCAAGTGAGAAAGTCATTGATAAAATAACTGGAGAGTGGCAGCACGAAAGAATTATTCTAAAGCCTGAAAATAATGAATATGAAGATATTATAATTCAAGATGAAGATGGATTTGTCGTTGTAGGAGAGTTTATTGGTTTAGTTTGACAGATAAGCCAATAAAACAAAAATTCATAGACAAAATCTGTTCAAAAAACACTTCATTTTGCCAAGTAAAAAAGCAAATGATACTAAACTTATTCAAGTAAAAAATGCCAAGGCTACAGTCACACACATTTGCAATCCCCACGAGCCAAAACACAGACCAAATCTTGCAAAAGAGTATGCCTGCCCAGCCGCACCGACACAGCATCACAGACGACAAACAAACCATTACAGAGAGAAGGGCAGCTTGTAACAGTACCTACAAGAAATTGGCGGTTCAGTGGTTAAATCAAGTTCAGTTTTTAAATCAAAATTTCGTGCAGGTTGACAGTTTTGTGCTCCGAAATCGCCACCCAATATACCTGCAACCGTTATGCGCATGCATTAAACAGACTATAATGACATTGGCAACATTAATAAGAAATTAATACATCTATTCCAATAAAGAACATAATAATTATAGCCAAGTGCAATATTTTGATAATAAGCAGGACGATTATCCCAATAATACTTTTCAGAGTTAATAGACCACGCAGACATGCCTAATTTTGAAAATAAAAACCATTTTTCTAATAATCTTGCAGACCGACCATTGCCATCACTAAAAGGGTGTATCTTAGCTAGCCATATATGAATCATCGAAGCAAAATAGAATATTTCTTTATGGCTTAATTCCCTTTTTAATAATTCATCAATATCGTCAAATAGCTTACTAAATTCTTCCTTGAGAAATTGAGGCTCTACGGCTAAATAAATAGGTCTTAATGTTTTTGAATCCCTAACTCCAATTTGTTCTTTTCTTAAAATCCCTCTTTCTTTAACTGGTAATAAAGTTTTTGATAAAATATAATGAGTTTTTAAAAATTTTGTTCTATTTAATTTATTTTCAGAAGCAAATTTATATGCCTCCATAAGCGTTTCAATTTCTTGTACCTCTTTTGTTTTTTGAGATGTTTTTTTACCTCTATTTCTAAAAAAACTATTCGCATCAAGAGTATTACCTTCAATTTTTGAAGAATACAGAGATGATGATATAATATAATATTCAAAGTCCTCAATTGAAAATTGAGTTTTTGCTTTTAGTTTGTTAAAAACTTCAAACCAATCAACTTTTACTTTATTTGAATATTCTTGTAAATATTCAACCGATATTAATTTTAAGTGTTTTCCCAAAATAAATATTTTTTAAAGTTGTCGGAATTAATCCGCCAACTAATTAAAACTTGTTAATTGCACCAGCTTTTAATAACGTCATTTTTGCCACTTTTTCGGCTTCGGTTTTCGTTGTAAATGTACCGATAATTTCGCTTCCAGGCAAGCCTCCTTTAAACTGTAATTCCATTTGTTTCATATCTGCACTAAACAGAATATCAATCAGCGTGGAGCGTTTTGTTACAA
>CAINVS010000631.1 GCA_903854205.1 uncultured Bacteroidota bacterium
ATGGAGTTTTGACTGAGTTATTCGTAAAACCAAAACATTTGGGACAAACATTTTCAATTCGCTATCGCATTTACTTGTAAATTTTGGATTCTTCAAGAATGTCCTTTAAAAGGACAAACGATGCGTAAAAATCGTTGAGTCAGGTTTGATTTCGGCGGGGCTACCGTGCAGGTGGGGCGTTGTGATCATCAGGTGTCGTTCTACACGCACCCATTACTTACAAAAAAGCGCCACTAGTTGGCGCTTTTTAAAGATTGTTTTATTGAGTAACTCAATAAGACAGACTCAAGTTTAAATTGGCAATTGACGGACCAAGTTGCTTCGGACCCATGTGCTCAACCCACTGGCAGTTCCTTTGGCTTGCCACGCTTGGTAAGCAGGGTCGGCATACACAGCATCAGTGCATTTGCCATAGGCTTCATAGCTCTCGTAGCGACTAGTAAATACCAGGTTGCCAATTTCTCCTGCAGACACCGCCCAAATTGAGACTTCAGCGCCATGCTTTCGCCAGAGGGCTGCACTTTCTGCCACCAACTCCATTAACTTTGCCATGTCTGCACCCGGGTTAGGTTTGAAAACCACTTGAGAAATCATTTGAGCCATTTTGAGCCCCTTAAGTTAGTTGAGCGCATTTCGAAATGAAGTGCGGATCACGATTTAGCGCTACAACTTAGAAAATTGAAATAGCTTTATAGAAAAGACTTATTGGGGTTTACCCAAATGCTATTTTGTGATGGAGTTGTTTGCTTATTGGTAAGAAATGATCAACACAATCATTACTTAGATTCACATAACTTTTGAATCAAGTTTGGGGTCTACAAGGATGTCCTTTTAAAGGACAAACAGTAAACACAAATCGTTCTGTCAGCTTTGGTTTTGGCAGGGCTACCGTGCTTTTGATTTGATGTGGTTTGCAAGTGTCGTTTTACACGACAGTTGGTGTTGCAGGTGATGTCCTTTTAAAGGACAAACACTTTTCACTTCACAAAGTAAGTCATTATTTGACCCAAGCCCTTGCACTCAATGATTTGATTCTCTTGAACATCAAAGTGCCCTTTGATTTGTTCATATGTACTTGGCGACACTTGCACTTTGCCAGGTAAGCACGTTGACTCCATTCGGCTTGCGGTGTTTACCGTGTTGCCCCAAAGGTCGTAAGAGAACTTGCTGTGACCAATCACGCCAGCCACCACAGGTCCTGAGTTGATACCAATTCGCATATCCAGCTCCATGCCATGCTCTTTATTGAACGCATCTAAGTCCTCGTACATGCCAAGCGCCATTTTGGTGACACGAATGGCATGCTCATCGTCGTTGGTGGGCAAGCCACCCGCGACCATGTAGGCGTCTCCAATTGTTTTGATTTTCTCTAGTCCAAGAGAAGTAGCACGTGTATCAAAGCGCTTGAACAAGTCATTGAGCAAGAAGACCAGTTCCTCTGCAGTTTTGCCTGAGGACATCTTGGTAAATCCAACCAAGTCGCTGAACAGAATGGTTGCGTTTTGATAGCTGTCAGAAATGCTTTCATCGCCGGCTTTAAGTCGAGTGGCAATGGATTGGGGCAAGATGTTGAGCATGAGGCGCTCGCTTTTTTGAGATTCAAGGTGCAGCTCGTGAGTGCGCTCTTTAACCTTAACTTCAAGAGTTTGGTTTTGTTGAGCAATAAACTTGTTATGAGTTTCAATAACCTCGATAGCTTTATCTTGATTATCTTTAGATGTTCTAATCAAACTGAACCATATTAGTATATTTTGAACTACAGTCAGTAAAGTTAATAAATTACTATGATCAAAATATGAACCTCTTAATTTAACACTTATAAAAGTAAGTCCAAATACACCAAAAAAGTAAACAATAATTGATGCAACCATAAAATTTGCTGATTTAACATTATTTCTAATCTGCACTATTGATATAAAAATAAAAATAATAGCTAATGGAATATCGGCATTGTTTATAATTCTGGAAATAAAATCAGAAACTGGATCTATAAAATTTAATATTGCAGCGAAATTTTCATATGTCTCAGAAAGAAAATATACCGGAACTGAAAGAGCTCTGCCAATTAATATTGCTAATATGATTTTATAAATTAATTTGTAGTTATTCTGAATCCTCAAGGCGTGCAAACAGAAAATATAAAATAAAACTCCAAGATAAACAAAATTCCAATCAAGTAAATTCTGGAAAAAATTTATAGAATTAAAGCGAGCTTCATTGCCGTAAACTTCTGATTTAGATATAAATTCACTAAATCTTGAACCATCATGATTTGGCTCAATAAAAGTGAAAATAATTGTAAATAATAAATAGATTGAGAACCAAATATTAGCCTTGTCTTTAAATAAAAAACTATAATATATTGAAGAAAATAACAACGGAACTAAAGCGCCCAATAAAATGCCTTCTATGTATAAAATGCCTCTACTCCACTCGGGATATTTCTGCCCGTCTCTGAAAGAAACATTATGACCATTTGCAATAAATACTTTTGCGGAAGTATTTGCAGGAATTTTAAACAACATTCGACGAGAATTATTAATATTAGCTTCATCTGTAAATAAATTAAGAGAAGAATAAATATTATTGGCATAAAATGTTTTATTGGGTACTTCAATAATTTTATTATTAATTAGAGCAAAGAAGATCGCATTTTTATTTGGCCTCATTTCAATATCAATTAATACATCTTCATTTTTATTGTTAGTTAATAAAAAAAGTTGCCAATGATTTTCATTTTGATTGCTCTTCTCTAATTCAGCATTAGAAAAATTATTAATATTTTCAACAATTTTTTCATTACTTAGTTTGCCAGTTTTATCAATCCACTCTAATCCTTTTAATGAACTTTGATTAACAGCTATAGGAGAATTATTTGTAATTAGATAGGGGTCTTGCGCGTAACTATGGCAATTAGAAATAACAAGAAAAAAAGTAATAATAATCTTAGCTAGTTTTCTAAAGATATAAAAATTGAGATGCTTTTCAGTGGCAATAATTAGGCAATAAATAATTTTAATCATATGATTTAGCCTCCTGAATGACAGTCCTATCGGTATTTCTAAAGTAACCGTGGCTTTGTGACTGATGAAATGAGTTGGTGTTCAAGTGTCGTTCACGACAGTTGGTGGAATGCCTGCACGAACTTCCTGCATTGATTGCACGGCGGCGCAACGATAGCTTATTAGCACACGGTCGCATTGTGCTGTCACTGAGTGTTTACCCGTTTGATCCTCAGAGCTTTTGAATAAAGTTTGGGGTCTAGAAGGATGTCCTTTAAAAGGACAACTATGCGTAAAAATCGTAGCTGCAGGTTTGGTTTCTGCGGCTCTACCGTGCTTGTGGGGCGCCAACATAAATTAGGTAATGTCAAAATAGTTCCAAATTGAACGACTTCTGAAAATGCAATGGAACTCTTAACGCCATCTACTGAAATCAGTGAAAGTTATTTTGAAGCTTTGGAAAAAGGCTATGTGGACAAATCGCGCGGAAAAAA
>CAINVS010000632.1 GCA_903854205.1 uncultured Bacteroidota bacterium
CCCCAAAACCAGAATCGGCCAGACTGTCCTTCAGCCTGAGATTTTTTGCTTTTTTATTGAATTTTCAGGCTTAGCACTCTATACTCGAAAGGGCCAATTCTATATGCTGGTGCTTCCGACGTTCTGAAACGGTGCCTTCGGCTCGTAATTTTTGTTTTTTTAAATAAAATCAATACTTTTCAATATATTTAAAACCTTGATTCGCATAATTAGGGTATTTATACAACAACATTTTATTTAAAACTAAGTCGACTAAAAAATTATCAATATCTTTGCAGCGAAAATTCTGAGATTCGTAAAACGATAAACTTTATGCGACTGTGCTCAATTTTAAATTTTCAAATTAACTCATTTTCAAATTAATATCATGGTCATTCAAGAAATCCTTGCACGCGAAGTGCTCGACTCAAGAGGAAATCCCACTGTAGAAGTGGAAGTTGTCACCTCCAATCAGAATGTAGGCCGCGCCATTGTACCTTCAGGCGCATCAACAGGAAAACACGAAGCTGTGGAACTTCGTGACGGAGACAGCAGCCGCTATATGGGTAAAGGTGTTCAGAATGCCTGTATGCATGTTGTGGAAAATATTGCTGAAGAACTTATAGGTTTTAATGTTTACGAGCAGATCGACATTGACAGAATGATGATCGCATTGGATGGCACTCCAAATAAATCACGTTTGGGCGCCAATGCAATTCTTGGCGTTTCGATGGCAGTTGCTCGCGCTGCAGCACAGGAATGCGGTCTTCCGCTTTATCGCTATCTTGGCGGAATCAGTGCATGCACACTGCCTGTTCCGATGATGAATATATTAAATGGTGGCAGTCATGCCGACAATTCCATTGATATACAGGAATTTATGGTCATGCCTATCGGTGCGAAATCCTTCTCGGAGGGATTGCGTATGGGTACCGAGGTTTTTCACCACCTGAAACAGGTATTAAAAAGCAAAGGACACTCGACCAATGTGGGTGATGAAGGTGGCTTTGCGCCTAACCTAAAATCGAACGAAGAAGCGATCGAAACTGTTTTGATGGCCATCGAAAAAGCCGGCTACAAAGCCGGTGAAGACATGGTTATCGCTCTGGATGCGGCTGCATCTGAATTCTACAATGAAGAAGAAAAAGTATATCATTTCCACAAATCCAGCGGCAAAAAACTCAGCTCTGAAGAAATGGTGGAATTTTGGGCAGATTGGGCCAGTAAATACCCTATTGCCTCCATCGAAGACGGCCTTTATGAAGATGATTGGGACGGCTGGAACCTGCTCACAAAAAGACTGGGCAAGACCCTACAACTTGTTGGTGATGACCTTTTTGTCACAAATACTGCCCGCCTCAAAAAAGGCATCGACAGCAATATCGCCAATTCTATTCTTGTAAAAGTAAATCAGATCGGAACACTGACAGAAACGCTGGAAGCAGTAAATATGGCACATCGCAATTCCTACACTTCCATCATGAGCCACCGTTCCGGAGAAACAGAAGATACCACAATTGCCGATTTGGCCGTTGCTTTGAACACCGGACAGATCAAAACAGGCTCTGCTTCGCGCTCCGACCGTATTGCAAAATACAATCAGCTGCTCCGCATTGAAGGTGAATTGGGCGACTCGGCTTTTTATCCGGGTAAAAGTATATTTAAGTTCCTGTAATTTAAGATAAAAGACATCAGGTTTAGAGTTAAGATAAAAAAGCAGCGGTTTTCGCTGCTTTTTTTGTTAATCCATAACTCTTATAAAAATACGTAGTTTTTTAAAAAAATCTAGCAAATATAGTGTTTGTTAGATTTTTTTGTTGTATATTTAGGC
>CAINVS010000633.1 GCA_903854205.1 uncultured Bacteroidota bacterium
AAATACATACACAAAATGTCACCCCTACAGGGTTCTTTTCCTTCGCAGCTTACGCTGCTACAAAAATATCGCTCCTCTGGAGCTGGTTCCTGATGTAAATGGTAAATAACTAACACATATGTCAATTCAAAGATAACATTACACTAGCATGAAAACTATACAATTATTAATTATACTATCTCTTTCGGCAATGCTGTTTCAGCCACTGAAAGCACAGGATAATCCCGGCCGTTCACAGATCATTTATCTGAACGGATTTGGCAATGCAGTTACTTATGCACTTACTTATGACAGTCGATTTGCCGATAAACAAAACGGTTGGGGCGGCAGTGTAGGTCTTGGCGGCTATGCCCTTGCCGGAAAATATTTTTTGAACTTACCGGTTCAGGTGAGTTATCTGTTTGGCGAAGAAAATCACTTCTTTGAAATTGGTGGCGGTGTAACCTTTTTTAGTTCCAATTTCCGATGGGTGGAAATGGGTAATGACGGTAAAAATAATTACAATCTTGTTGGTACACTGAGTTTTATGTATCGTCTGCAGCTGCCAAAAGGTTTTTTCCTAAGAACAGGTTGGACTCCAATGTTTGGCCAATCCCAATCCAATGATTTTCATGATGATTATGCAGGCATTCATATGAAGGGCAAAAATTATTTCGGCATTCAGCCGGGTTGGATGGGAATAGGACTTGGATATTGTATACATTAAATTCGAATTTTAATTTTATTGTACATTTTAGATACACAAAGAAATGAAAAAAGTAATATTAACATACCTCTGCGGACTTCTTGCAACCTTCGGTTTTGGACAAACTAGCAAGTATGATTTTGTTCCCGGTGAACAGATTATCTTTTTTGATGATTTTTCCGCAGAAAGTATAGGTGATTTTCCAGTTCAATGGAATACCAACAGCAGCGGTGAAATTGTCACTTTGGATAATCATCCCGGCAGATGGTTTCAGATGATAGGTGGCGGATATTATATTCCTGAAGCCAAGGAAAAATTCACGGACAACTTCACCGTAGAATTTGATTTATACTCCACCAACACTTACAAAACACCTTATTTATACAATACCAATTTTATTTTTGTTTCGGGTACATTGAGTGATCCAAATGAGGGTGGAGCAATCCCCGGAAAAGCAGGAACCTCTTTAACTCCCGGATATGAAACAATTGATTGGACAAACTGGTCAGAAAGTGCTGAGGGATATAAAGACAATGGCAATACACCATTTGGATTTAATGCAGAAGAAAAATACCATGTTGCTTTTTGGGTACAAAAACAACGCTTACGAATGTATGTCAATGACAAAAAAGTACTTGATCTGCCCCGTGGTTTGATTGACGGCTATATTTATAATATTTTCAGAATTCAAACGACTGATGAAATCACTTTATTCATTGCCAATTTCAGAATTGCCGCCGGTCTTCCGGACATGAGAAATAAGCTGATTACTGAGGGGAAATTGATTTCTTATGGAATCTTATTCGATACAAATTCAGACAAGATAAAAGTTGAGTCAGCTCCTTCAATTAAGGAAATTGCAACTGTATTAAAGGATAATCCTACTGTAAAGGTTAAAATTTCAGGACATACCGATGCAGACGGTGCCGATGAAGCAAATCTCGATCTTTCTAAACGTCGTGCCGAAAGTGTAAAAAATGAATTGGTCAAAACGCATGTTATTGATGCCGGACGCCTAGAAACAGAAGGAAAGGGAGAAACCCAACCTATTGTACCTAATGATTCGGGTATAAATAAGGCCAAAAACAGAAGAGTTGAGTTTATAAAATTGTAAGCTATCTTTTTGATTTAAAGATTTAATTAATGTGCGGATCTAGTCAATTGTGATAAGATCCCCACGTTATTTACAATACCTTCAGTGCTTCCTTTGCCTGCATATTATTCGGATGTTTTTTGACCAGATGTTGCAATACCTTCCGTGCATCAATTATTTTTTTCTGATGCAACAGCAGCGCAGCCTTGTTCATCAACGCATTTTCATAATCTGGGTCGAAAGATAATGCCTTATCATAATAGTACATTGCCCGTTCAAAATCGCCGGAACCTGCTGCAATCAGTCCCAGATTCGCCAACGTTAGCGGACGCGCAGGATCCTCAGAAAGGACAAAATTAAATATGTCTTTGGCTTTTCCCATCTGTGTCAGTCGGGCATAAAGCACGCCCAATTTTTCCTGAAAATCGAGATTATACTGACGCAATTTCACAGCTTTTTCATAATAAGGCAAAGCCTCTTGCAGTTTTTGCAGCCGGGAAAAGCCCTCTCCTATCCTGTAACAGGTCCAGGCATCTGTCATCTCGCTCAATGACACTGTGGGTGCTTCCTGCACAATGCCGGAATAGTTTTCGGCAGCAAATAGATAATGAATTCGGGTATTGAACTTTGCTTTGGCAGGTTCTTTTGAACGTTTCAGGTAAAAAGACGCAGAATCCAATACAGTAAGGTCTTTCATGTGCTTATCGTAAAGCGCTAAATAGCCCTTTGCCAGATCAAGATCGCTTGGCTTTGTGCTCGACAGGCATTGAAGTCCCAAGAATTTTGCAATTTCTTTCTGCTCTTTTTCCGAAATTTTATTTTTAGCAGTTAACTTACTGATATTATGATCCGTAATTGTAATATGCGGAATATCGATACTGCCGCTGCGGCGCATATGACATTTAACACAATTATCATTTTCCAGTTTTCTGTCAGCTGCCGGAGCAGAGCAGAAATTCTTTTTGTTGGAGGGGTGGCAGCTTCGGCAGGCCTCATTGGATTTATTGCCCTCCTTCGATTTGACGCTGTGATGCGGATTATGGCAGGTGATACAGGACAGATCTTCCGATTTAAGATAACAAGGACTCATGCGCAGGCGGTCGGCCTGAGAAGCCATGATAAAACGCTCATGTGAATCAGTAAAACGTGGCAAATACACCTGCATAATTTCAGATAAACGCATACCCGGCTTAAAATCAAAAAAGCTTTTTCCATCATTCAAGACGGCAACACCCTGCAGGTGACAGCGCTGACAGAGATCCATCTGCAGATCCCGGGGCAAATGCCGGGGATTGGTAATGCTGTAATCGGCATATTTTGAAGTGTCCACCAAAATACCTTTCAGTTTTTCCTTTACATGTATACTGCCCGGACCATGACATCGCTCACACTCAATCCCACGTGGCATTTCAAGGTATTTATTTTCAGATGTATTTACATGTTTGGGGAAATGATTGTGGCAGGTCAGACATTCGGTAGCAATAATACGGTTGAATCGGCTGTTTGCGCCTTTTTCAAAACCCGGTGCCAAATCCCATTTACCTTCCTGCGTATAAAAAGTTATCGGTGCCTGAAACAAATATCCGTTGCGCTGTATCATGTGCGAATTGGTATGATGACCCGAACCGATTATATAATCAATCCGCTCCATCCGCTTGTACACCGTATCTTTTCCGTTTAATCTAAATTCCAGCACATAGAGAACTGAATCTTTAAAAAATGGTTTATAGTAATAGTCAAGATCTTTGTCATAAACTATAGCATGCTCGTCAAACTTTGCATCACTGCGAAAAGGCGTAGCCAAATCGAAAGAACGGCCCATGCCGGTCTGTTTATAAGAATCGTGCACATTTTTATGACAGCTCATACAGGTATTCATGCCTACGTATTCTGCACTGTCGCCCAAATTTCTGAATTTCTCTTTTACCCAGGCATAATCGGGCTGATCGGCCCTTTTGCAGTAGGCCAAAAGCATCGGAATTATACTGAGAATGAGACAAACGTAAATGAACCGCAACTTATTATGAATTTTTGAAGATTAATTGGTGCTTAGATTTATTCTGAAATAAAGGCTTCGCTAAATACCTTCCTTAACAAAGATAGACTGTTTTTTGTTAATTGTTCAAGATTTTAGTGTTGAACAGCCATTGAAAATAATAGTTACATCCATGTTTATTGCTTTACAATATGGATTAAATGTGCCAAATTACTTATTTTATCTAAACCATTGTTTATATTTGTACTGCGTTTAATTAAGGTTTGTTGATTTTATTTAAAAATCTATACTTTTTATCTATGAACCAATTGAGACTATATCTCGTAGCTTTTCTGCTACTGCTGATGTCGGCACAATTCCTGTATAAAACTGGGTTCATAGTTTATTTTGCTGCTTACAAAGCGCAGATCGTCGAGAAGTATTGTGAAAACAAAGATAAGCCAAAAATGAAATGTGATGGCAAATGCCATTTAAAAAAACATGTCAATTCTGAACTGAAACAGGAACAACAATCTTCCGATTCAAAGGATTTCCCCTGTATTCCAGACTTAAAACATCTCAAAAATTTTAACTTTTATTACATTGCAGACCGGCTAAGTTCATTGGACGGTCTAGTTGTAACCATTAACTGCGTGTTTGCTGATCAACATACACCTAATACCTTCTTTTACAGAGTACACTTGGGTAGAAGTCATATCGGCACGCAATTTCATCCTCCACTGGTTTAGGATAAACAAGATTTTAATCTTGTTTCTATATTTCAAATTCTTTTTAATGCATTTGCCTATGAATTAATTAATTTCATCCTAAACACTTTTATATAATGAAAAATATAATTTATAAAATCACATTGAGTGTATTTGCACTCAGCATTCTTTTTACCACAAGCAGCTGCAATAAAGACAATACGCGCAGCCTCAATTTGGATATTACATACAAGGTAAATACCTTAACATTTGCCTATGATGAGGTTTATACCATAAATGGCGTTGCTATTAAATTTACCTTGGCACAAATGTATATTTCAGGTCTACATATTGAAGATGACGACATGAATGAGGAACATTTTGAATCAAAATATTTATTGGTTAAACCCGGTACGCACACTTATGAAATAGGTGCAATAACCAATAAAAAAATAAATCATCTGCATCATCTTAAATTCAATGTTGGAATTGACTCAGTTACTAATGGACAAACTGTTGACGCTTTTAATGCGCGTGAAGCTACCGATCCGCTCTCTGTTCAAAATCCTGCTATGCATTGGAGTTGGAGCAGCGGTTATATTTTTTTGAAAATTAATGCAATGGTAGATACAGATGCAGATGGGACTCCGGATGCTGTTGCTGAATTCCATGTAGGTATGAACAGTTTTCTGCAGGCTGTAGAATTTATTACTCACCGCGATTTAGAGAAAGGTGTAAATACCGTAAGTCTTAATTTTAATATTGCAAAATTGTTTGATGGTGTTAATTTAGCAACCGAGTACAGCACACATACCATGGACGATATGCCATTGGCCAACAAGATAAAAGCCAATCTGGCCGCAGCTTTTACAGTAAACTAATCTCATAAAGAGGCCGTCTAAAAAGTACGCTGCCCCCAAAAAGTTAGACACTATTTGGGGGCATTTTTTTTTGATAGCGCCTTTTTTTTATAAACATTTTATGGGACCGATCAGAAACTCATATAAATTTTTGATCTTTTTCGGATGGTCAATTTGTTTTTTTGCCTGCGAAAAAGCGCCGAAGCCTTATATTCTCGATCTTCCTCCAGGAGCACCGATTCCAGAAATCCCTGTGGATAATCAACTAACAGCATCAAGAGTAGCTCTTGGAAAAAAGCTGTTTTTTGACCCTATCCTATCAAGAGATTCATCCATTTCCTGCGGATCCTGTCACTTTCAGGACAAGTCCTTTGCCGATAACAGGGTCATCAGTCCGGGAATAGAAGGCCGATTGGGTCTAAGAAATGCGCCTTCTTTGGCCAACATGATTTATCGCGACCGTTTTTTCTACGATGGCGGTGTACCTTCGTTGGAATTGCAGGTACTCGCTCCTATTGAAGATCACAACGAAATGGATTTCAACAGCTTGGATGTTGTTGAACGGCTAAAAAATCATCCGGATTATCCTGCAATGATTCGAGATGCCTACGACAGCGAACCCGATGTATATGCCCTTACAAGGGCGATTGCAGCTTTTGAGCGTACGCTCATCAGTGGCTATTCTCGTTATGACCGCTATGCACATCAGGGTGATGTAAACGCACTCACAACTGAGGAGCAACGCGGTATGAATTTATTTTTCAGCAATAGAACGCAATGTGGAACCTGCCATAGTGGTTTCAACTTTAGCAATGAAGAATTTATCAATATAGGTCAGTACAGCGATTATACAGCCGACCCCGGTCGCCGACGTGTAACAGCGCTTGATTCCGATATTGGAAAGTTTAAAGTTCCTTCTTTGCGCAATGTGGCCGTCACTGCCCCTTATATGCACGATGGCAGTTTGGCGACCTTGGAATCAGTTATTGATTTTTTTAACATCGGCGGGCAGGCACATCCCAATAAAAGCCCATTGATACAGCCTTTAGGCCTTACAATGCAAGAAAAATCAGATTTAATAGCCTTTCTGAAAAGTTTGACAGATAGTGAGTTTTTAGAAAATCCAAAATTCAAATAATCTAAAGAATATATAACGAAATAAAAAGGGCTATCCAAAACGATAACGAATGGGTAGCCCTTTATATTTATTTTAAAATTAGGATTTTATCACGAAATCTAGCGATGACATTTGTTTATAGAATTGTTTTGCTAACTTTCAATGAGTTAAAAAAATGCTATTCGCACAACGCTGCCGCGGGCTTTTTTTACTTTTGTCTTGATCTCGTCAAAAATGACGAGAACAAAAAATCAAGTCG
>CAINVS010000634.1 GCA_903854205.1 uncultured Bacteroidota bacterium
CTTCAGCAGTGGAACACAGATTTCATGTAACGGATCTTTTGATGGAACTGCCAACGCTATTGCAAGTGGTGGTACAGGAAGTTTCACATATATCTGGTCAAATGGACAAACTACAGCTTCAGTTAGCGGTCTTGGTGCAGGAAACTACAATGTAACCGTTTCCGATCTGAACGGATGTTCTGAAATTGCAACAGTAACTATCAGCGAGCCTTCAGAAATTACAGTTTCTTTGGCTTCACTCAATTTCTCAGGTTACGAAGTAAGTTGTAATGGTGCTTCTAATGGTGAAATAACAGCTACAGTAACAGGCGGCACCGGGCCATACTCATTTGTTTGGTCTAATGGCGGTATGACTTCTGTAATGACAGGTCTCAGCGCGGGTACTTACAATGTTACGCTCTCAGACGATAACGGATGTACTGAAGTGGCTTCTTTTACAATCCATGAACCTCAGGTACTCAGCAGTACAGTCAGCGTAAACAATACAATAAGCTGTAATGGTTTGGCAGACGGATCCATGTTTGTTACAACAACAGGTGGTATGGGAGTTTATCAGTATTTTTGGTCAAACGGACAAACAAATACTACTGCAACAGGATTGACCGCAGGTTCATATAGTGTAACTGTAATAGATCTGAATGGTTGTCAGTTTTTCAATGCCGGACTTATTATGACTGAACCTTCAGTATTGAGTATAAACCATATCAGTCAGGATGCATCCTGTTCATTGCCTAATGGCGCTATCAATACTACTGTAAGCGGTGGAACGGCAGTATACAGTTTTATATGGTCAACGGGAGCTACTACAGAGGATCTTACAGCTATCAATACAGGGATTTACAGCGTAACTGTTACTGATAACAGAGGCTGTACAGTTGAATTGTCGGATACATTGTTCCAGAATAATCTTCCGCTTACGCTTACAGGAGATGTTGTTTCCAGTATCTGTTATTTCTACAATACCGGCAGTATCAATGTAACTGTCACAGACGGACAGGCTCCATACAGTTTTGAATGGTCAAACGGCGGAGCTGCCGGCATGATAGATGGATTGGCTGAAGGTACTTACTTTGTAACAGTAACCGATAACAGTGGTTGTACTGCGTCAACATCTTATAATATCCAGATATTGGAAGATGAACTTTCGCTGACATTGACCAGCCCACTTTATGCCAATGGCTTTAACGTCTCAACACATGCTGCAACAGATGCTGCAATCGATGCAATTGTGAATGGCGGAGTGAGTAATTACAGTTATAATTGGTCAAACGGATCACAAACTGAAGATCTGGCAGGTGTACCTGCAGGTGCATATACCCTCACAGTAACAGACGATAACGGATGTCAGATTAGTGCCGGCATTACGCTGACTGAACCTGAAGCCGGTCTTCCTGAAATGCCGGAAGGTATATCACCGAATGCAGACGGCAAAAACGATGTTTTTGTTATCCGCAATATCGAATTCTATCCTGAAAACAGCATTTACATCTATAACAGATGGGGTGAAGAGCTTATTAGCTATGAAGCTTACAATAACAGCAGTATCAGCTGGACAGGTCTCAACAATAAAGGTGATGAACTGCCTGAAGGTACCTACTTCGTTGTAGCAATCATAACTGTTAAAGGAGAAGAATTGGTATTGAAAGGACATGTCGATATCAGAAGATAAATTGGGGGAGGGAGCTTCCCAAAGGAAGCTCCCAAATCCTAAATTTTGTTTTTCAACCGGACATTATAAACTAATAATATGAAAAAAATATATTTAAGTCTGATACTGATGCTGATAACAGCAATGAGCTACGGACAACAGGAACTACAGATGAGTCACTATCTGTTTAACGGTATGTTTTGGAATCCTGGTTATACCGGAAGCAATCCTTACATGCGATTTACTGCAATGTACCGCCATCAGTGGACATCTTTTCCGGGCGCACCGCGAACCGGTATGTTTTCAGCCGATATTCCGTTGGTTCACAATAATATGGGGCTTGGACTTCAGGTGGTATCCGATAATATCGGTGTAAGCTCAATGAATGAAGTTTTTGGAAACTATGCCTATCAGGTGAAATTCAACAAAAAGATGGCATTGGGACTAGGCATTCGTGCGGGTGTATCTATCTACAACGCAAGATTGAGCGACCTTTTAATATGGGATGAAGGAGATGTGGAATTCGATACCGATATACGCCAAATGACTATTCCAAAAGTCGGATTCGGTGCTTATTTTCATGGAGAGAATTTCTATTTGGGCGCATCAATTCCAACTCTTTGGGCTTATGACAGGGATCATGAGTTGAATATCGATATCAATAATTCTTCTTTTTTGAGAAGACATTATCTGATTTCTGGTGCTTATGTTTTTAAATTGGGAAAGGATGTTATTTTGAAACCGTCGGTATTGACAAAGTATGTAAAGAATGCACCATTTCAAGGAGATTTGAATTTAACAGTAGGATATAAAAATATGGCATTCCTAACCTTTGGTTACAGAACAAATGCAGCAGCTATAGCTATGATTGAGATTAGACCAATTGATGCTTTTCGTTTTGCTTATGCCTTCGATATGTCAACACCTAAGTATCTTCGTATGTATGGTGGAACTACACATGAGGTTATGTTGGGTTATGATTTGATCCAAAAAGCAGCTAAGTACAAATCACCACGCTATTTCTAATTTCAGGTATGGGTTGGCAGAAATAAGTAAAAAATATTTCTGCCCTCAATTCCTTATTCTTAAAAAACAATTTAAAAAAGTAACATGAGAATAATCAGCATATTAACACTGACATTAGGTATATTGGTACTGTCAGGGTGTAAACAAAGTTACATAAGCAAGGGCGATGAAGCGTATAATAATTTAGCATTTAAAAAGGCTATAAAAAATTTCGAAAAAGCACTTGGCAAAAAAGAAGACTCAAAACTTCATGCTAAAATAGCAAGCGCCTATGAACGGATGAATAATTCAGCAAAGGCCGAGGAACATTATGAAATTGCATTAAAAGATGAGAATGCAGATGATAAGATTCATTTTAATTATGCCAAATCATTGGTTTTTAATGGAAAACAGGATGAAGCAATAACTGAGATAAATTTATATCTGCAGAAACATCCTGGTGATGAATATATTAAAGAGTGGGTCTCAAAACAAACTAAAATAGGAGAATTTGATGAGTTTGAGCCTGATCGTATAAACATGGAACTTCTACCGATTTCAGGCTTTTCGGGCACATTTTCCGCTTGTCCTAATAAGGATATTGTTTATTTTATTGGAGAAAAAGAAGCAGAAACAGGCGCTATTGTTAATCCATGGAACGGTAAGGCATTTTTAGATGTATTTCAGATTCAAAAAGGAGTAGGCAATAGCTGGTCTGAACCAAAGCCAATAAAAGGAGATATGAATTCTATACTTCATGATGGTCCAATTACTTTAGATTCCTCCGGACAAACTGCATACGTCACCAAAAGTGCTGTAAAGGATAATAACAAACGGAAATTGGATGACGAGCAGTACAATCAACTGATAATTGCCGAATACAAGAAAAATATCTCCGGGAATTGGACTTTTTCTAAAGATTTATCATTCAATCAGGCTAAATCTTCGACAATGCACCCTGCTCTGACATATGACGCTAAGTTTTTATTCTTTTCTTCTGATAGAGAAGGCGGTAAAGGTGGAAACGATCTGTATATGGTTGAACTCGATGGCAATACCAATACCTGGGGAGAAGCCCAAAATCTTGGACCCAACATCAATACGCCCGGTAATGAGGTATTTCCATTTGCGTATGTAAAAGACACGCTTTTTTTCTCCTCTAACGGACATGGCGGAATGGGAGGATTGGATGTATTTGTAAGTACTTTTGACGGGTCTGTCTGGTCTCATCCACGCAATTTAAAAGCTCCAATCAATACTAATTTTGATGATTTTTCTTTCTATAGAGAAAAAAATGGTCTTGCAGGTTATTTGTCTTCAAATCGTACTGGAAATGATAAGATTTACAGTTGGGGTGTACACGACCCTGTGTTCTTATTGGTTGGTAAAGTAATTGATAATGTCAATGACCCTGTTCCTTATGCCAATGTAGTTCTTAGAAGAGGCAATATAGTTTTAGATTCTGTTATAACAGATCCTTCGGGTGAATTTTCCATGCCTTTGGAATGGAAAAAAGACTATGAAGTTAACGGATCTAAAATAACACTAAAGACCAATACCGTAAATGTAAGTACTCTAGGAAAAACCAATTCAGATACCATTAACGTAGAATTGATTTTGGAAAGTCCTGAATTTTCGGTAAACGGTATTGTGATTAACAAGAACAGTAAGGCCAGAATTCCAAATGTAAAAGTTGAACTGCTGAACAGTGTGGATGCAAGGTTGAACGAGGTTCAATCCAATGCTAACGGGGAGTTTAAATTCCGTTTGAACAGCAATGAGGATTACAGTATTTACGGCAGTTTGAAAAATAACTTTACCCGCAAAGTAGAAGTCTCTACCATGGGATTGAAAGAATCAAAAACCTTTGAAGTGGTATTGGAATTGGAAGAGTTGAAAGAAGATGTTACTGTTACATTGAATAATATCTACTACGACTATAACAAATGGAATATTCGTGCTGATGCAGTTGGAGATTTGGATAATCTGCTCCGTTTTATGAAGGATAATCCCGGCGCGAGAATTGAATTGCGTTCACATACCGACAGCCGCGGAACAAGTGATTATAACCTTGGTCTTTCAGACAAACGTGCAAAATCTGCCATGAATTATCTGATTTCAAGAGGAATAGATGCCGCCCGGATGGAATATAAGGGTTATGGCGAAAACCTTTTGAAGAACGAGTGCAAAGATGGGGTAGATTGCTCAGAAGAGAAACATCAGGACAACCGCCGAACAGAATTCAAAGTACTGTATCTCGATAAATAATCAAAACACAGTTTTGTGAATGATAATGCCCGTTGCATCTTTCGATTTGCACGGGCATTTTATAATGACAAATATCTTTTTAACCTAAACATTTAGAGTTGCATTTATGACTTGAATGCTGC
>CAINVS010000635.1 GCA_903854205.1 uncultured Bacteroidota bacterium
GAACCTCCGATATCACACCGCTGTTGGGTAAAAAAACCATCTACGATGCCAATGTTTACATGGCTTTGAATATCCCAATTTACAGAAGATTGAAAGATAGAGACAGAGATCATGTATCTAATAAAGAGGATCTTTGTAAAAAAGACAAAGGTACTTGGGCTACTAAAGGCTGCCCTGATAAAGACGGTGACGGTATTGATGACAAGACTGACAAATGTCCAAGTGATGCAGGTTTGGCTGAATTTAACGGTTGCCCTGACAAAGACGGTGACAAAATTATCGACAGTGAAGACAAATGTCCTGATGTAAGCGGTTTGGCTGAATTCAAAGGTTGTCCGGATAATGATGGCGATAAAATCATTGATGGCGAAGACAAATGTCCTGATGTAGCCGGTTTGGCTGAATTTGGCGGTTGCCCTGACAAAGACGGTGACAAGATCATCGACAACGAGGACAAATGTCCTGATGTAGCCGGTATTGCTGAGTTTGGCGGTTGTCCGGATACTGACGGCGACAAAATCATCGACAGTGAAGACAAATGTCCTACAGAAGCCGGCTCTGCTGAGTTTGGCGGTTGTCCTGACAAAGACGGCGACGGCACTCCTGACAAAGATGATTCCTGTGCTGACGTAGCAGGTCCTAAGGAAAATAAAGGTTGTCCTTGGCCTGATACTGACGGAGACAGCATACTTGACAAAGATGACAACTGTCCTAAAGTTCCAGGTATTGCTGCGCTGAAAGGTTGTCCAGAAATCAAAGAAGAGGTTAAAAAAATCATCAAACAAGCATTTGATAACCTACAATTTGAAACCGGAAAATCTGTTATTATTAAAAATTCATTGCCGTCACTTGATAAACTTGCTCAAGTAATGAAAGACGACGCTTCGTTCACACTCAAAATTTCAGGTCACACTGATAATGTAGGTGTTGAAAAAGAAAACCTGAAACTTTCCAAAGAAAGAGCAGAATCTGTTAAAGCTTACTTTATTAAAAAAGGAGTAGACGGAAAACGTGTAACTGCAGAGGGATATGGCTCTTCTGTACCATTAGCAGACAATAAAACAAAAGAAGGTCGTGCTAAAAACAGAAGGGTTGAAATGCTTATCAGTAATGAATAAACTTATTTAAACCAAGAATAAAAAAAGCCTGTTCTCAGAAATGAGAACGGGTTTTTTTATTATTGATTATTGACAAAAATCCGAAAAAGAAGAATGAGTAACCTATCAGTATTTCAAATATTTTTTTTCATAAAACATCACAATATAGTTAGTGACTTACCCTGGGGTTCCACGAATCGAAAATAAGTGCTGCAGATTATCAAGTGCGAAGAGTCGGTAGACAGTAAAGCGGACTGAGTCCGGAGCTAAAAAGGGCCAGACAACTACAAAAAAGCAGTTAAGCACTAAATTTTATAGCTTTTTTGGCTGCTAAAAGTTAACTTTAGTTTACTTTTCATCTGAGATTTCTAGCATTTTGTATCTTAAAAAATAATATTTGGAATTACATTAACAATTTCATTTTTAATGTAAATTAAAAGATGTACTAACTTTAGTTTATTTTTGCAACATAATTGCAAAAAGAGTGGTATTATAGCGGTTTAAAATTAAATTTACTTACTTTAAAAAAAGTAAATGTCAAACAGTGCAACCGTTTGCGTTTATATTTTTCTTCTTTATATCTAACTAATTTTTATGCATGAGAATTTCTGGGTAGCATTATCATTAACAATTTTTGCAGGATTATCAACGGGCATAGGAAGTTCTATTGCATTTTTTGTAAAGGACAGAAACAATACTAAGTTTCTTACCCTTTCCATGGGTTTTGCTGCGGGTGTAATGCTTTATGTTTCCTTTATGGAAATTTTCCCTCATGCGCTCAGTGCACTTGATGCCATTAATGAAGGTCATGATCATGAAGGGCACGAACACGGTGGCGGTTCAAACAGATATTTAGGTGTCATTGCATTTTTTGTCGGTATGCTTTTAGTGGCACTGATTGACAAATTGGTACCACATGACGAAAACCCGCATGAGATCATGTCAGAAGCTGAGAAAGCTGAGGCTGCCGCAGACGTTGAAGCTATAAAAAAAGGAAAGGAAGTCTCACCAGCCGGCAAAAAACGCCTTATGAGAATTGGTTTACTTACCGCCTTAGCGCTTGCTTTACATAATTTTCCGGAAGGTATTGCTACATTTGTATCAGCATTGGATTCTATTTCAATGGGTGTAACAATTGCAATTGCAATTGCCTTGCACAATATACCGGAAGGAATAGCTGTTTCTATGCCTGTTTATTATGCAACCGGCAGCAGAAGCAAGGCTTTTTGGTATTCATTCCTATCTGGTGTAGTTGAACCTGTAGGCGCTATTTTGGCATATTTCCTACTAATGCCATTTATGGACAGTATGATGATTGCCATTTTGCTTTCCGGAGTAGCAGGTATTATGGTTTTCATTGCACTTGATCAGCTTTTGCCTGCTGCTGAAGAATATGGAGAACATCATATCAGCATTTATGGTATGGTTGCCGGAATGGGCGTTATGGCCATAAGTTTACTGATGTTGAATCACTCGCACTAGTGACTTTTTGCATAATTAAAAACAATGTATTTCTACAACAAATTTATATATGAGTGAACATATTCAAATACTGGAAATACGATCCGAATTGGGTGCAGGTACGCGCGGTGCCAGTTTAGGCATTGGCGCTATAAAAGTTGCATCACTCAAAGTGGGGGATCCGTATTTTGCTCAATATCCCATGCATCTTGTTCCAAATGAGAACGAGTTGCTTTTCCGCCCTACTCAAACAACCCGACATGCCAAATACATAAAAGGCATTTTGAAAGTCTACAACTATGTTGCAGAAGCAATGGAGGAACTGCTGCACGAGCGCACTGAATTTATAGTCATACTTTCTGGAGATCACTCATCTGCCGGGGCATCAATCTCGGGATTAAAAACTGCCTTTCCCGAAAAACGATTGGGTGTAATTTGGGTAGATGCACATGCTGATATGCACACACCATACACTACCCCGTCGGGCAATATGCACGGAATGCCTTTGGCTCTGTCATTGGGTTTCGACAATCTCGATAAAAGAAGAAATGACCCTTCTCCGGAAGTGAGTATGTATTGGAATCAGCTGAAATATGTGGGAAATATCGCTCCAAAACTCTTTCCCGAAGATCTTGTTTTCATCGCCCTTCGCGACACAGAGGAGGAAGAGGATTTTCTCATAGAACAGCACAATGTGAAAACTTTTCGTGTAAAAGACGTCAATGAACTGGGGGCAACTAAAATTGCTGAAGAAACTCTTGCCTATCTCAAAGACTGTGATATGCTCTATATCTCTTTTGACGTTGACAGCATGGACTGTAATCTGGTATCAAAAGGTACCGGAACACCTGTTCCTGATGGACTTTCAGCATTACAGGCAGAAGAACTGCTTTGCAGACTTGCAAAGGATAGCAGACTTACATGCATGGAGGTGACTGAAGTAAATCCCCTTTTGGATGAAAAATGCAATGTAATGGCCGAAACTGCATTTCATGTATTGAGAAAGGTAACGGACGTGGTGGAGGAGCGGCTGAGAAGAAAAACTTAGTTTTTTTATTCCTCAATTCTGATTTTTTAAAGTTGTTAATTGGGTTGTCCGAAAAAGATTGGACAGCCCAATTATTTTATAAAGAGGAAATTGTAAAGACCTTGTTTATAATAAAATATTGGTAACAGGCCTACTCAATTTCAACAGCATAAGCAGTTTCCACCAATTCTCTGTAATGACCGCCCTCTTTTTGCATCAATTCCTGATGAGTACCGGTTTCCATTACTTTTCCTTTGTCAAGTACCAAAATTGTGTCTGCATGCTGAATTGTTGAAAGGCGGTGCGCTATGATAATAGATGTTCGTTTCTCAATCAGTTTTTCAATGGCATGCTGAATTACCCCTTCGGTTTCTGGGTCTATTGCCGAGGTTGCCTCATCGAGTATAAGTATGCTCGGATTAAACACAAGGGCACGTACAAAAGAGATCAATTGTCTTTGTCCCATTGAAAGCGTAGCACCACGTTCCATAACCTGATATTCGTAGCCACCAGGTAATCGCTCAATAAACTCATGAGCACCAATCATTTTCGATGCTTCAATCATTTGTTCAGGGGTAATAGATGGGTCTTTCAATGATATATTGTCAAAAACTGAACCTGAGAACAGGAATACATCCTGCAACACAATAGCAATATGTTTGCGAAGGCTATAGAGTTCATATTCGCGAAGTTCAACGTTGTCAATAAATATTTTTCCTTTGTGGATTTCGTAAAAGCGATTCAGAATATTAATTATAGTGGTTTTACCTGCTCCAGTACTACCAACAATAGCCATTGTTTTACCTGCACTGAGCGTAAAACTGAGCCCCTTAAGAATCCAGTTACCATCAATTTCCTCTAAAGTTTTATCCTGATCGTAGCTGAAGAAAACTTCTTCGAAACGTACATCGCCCTTTAGATTATCAGCTTTGAGTGTACCATTATTGGCGACATTTTTATCATTATCCAATATTTCAAAAACCCTATTGGCTGCCACCATACCCATCTGAAGGGAGTTGAATTTATCGGCCAACATGCGAACCGGGCGAAAAAGCATGCCCAAGTAAAGCGGAAAGGCAACCATAACTCCCAATGTCAGTTTACCGCTCATCACCTCTCCTGCTCCATACCAGACCATGAGTCCAAGTGCTGCAGCTGAAAGAATATCTACCAGAGGGAAAAATACTGCGTAATAAAATATGGACTTGATATTGGCTTTTGTATAAGTTTGGTTAATTTTTTCAAACTTATCCCATTCCTGCTGTTCTGCATTGAAAATCTGCACAATGCGCATCCCGCTTATTCTCTCCTGAAGAAAAGCATTCATTTTGGAGACCTGAGAACGGATGATCTCAAATGATTTTTTTACTGCCTCTTTAAACCAATAAGAAGACCAAATAAGCAGGGGAAGCGTTATGAGACAAACAAGCGTCAATTGCCAACTTGTATAAAACATAATCGCCAATACAAAAATTAGGGTAAGAATATCCGCAACGATTGTGATAACCCCTTCAGAAAATACAGAATTGATAGTTTCAATATCATTAATGGTCCTTGTAGTAGAAGTTCCAATAGGGGTTTTATCAAAATAAGCAAGTCGGAGGCTGTTAATTTTATTAAAAACACTCAGACGCAAATCGCGAATAATTGACTGCCCCAACCAACCTGTACTGTAAGTGAAAAAATAGGACAAAACGCCTTCCAGCAGAAGTATCCCGCACAATAGTCCAATCATAATCATCAGACCGGGCATATCAGTATGAATAATGTGATTGTCTACAGTTAATTGAACTAAATATGGTCTGATGATTGAAACAGGAGCCAAAATTACAGATAACATTGCAGCAGATATAAATACAGCGCGATAAGGTCTTGCCAGAGAGAAAATCCTTCTAAGCAGTTTAGTATCACTGTATTTTCCTGCTGATTCTTTTTGCTTGTTCATTATGAAATGCTAAAATAGAGAAATAATGCATAGTTGATGTGAAAAGATATATTATTCCACTATGACTACTTCATCATAAACACGTAGCGACTGTAATAGTTTGAAGTCATTTTCATCTTTACATTTTACAATGAGACCTATGAAATTTTTATTTTCAAGACCATTTATAAAATCCATGTTTAAAATTTCTATTATCAACCATTTTCCAACTGCTGTTCCATGTGGCAAACATGCCTGCAATTCCATGCCTTCTTCTATTTTCCCATTCAAAACTTCTCCAAGGATGACAACCTTCATTTTTGCCTTAAAACCATAGACGACTGAAACTCTAAATTCAGATCTGCTAGAAGTTTCTTTTGACTGTTTATTATTAGCTTTTGCCATTGTATACTTTATGTTTATTATTTAAATTAGGCTTTTTAAGTTCTTCACAAAAATCTAAAAATTAAATCGGATTGTCAAACATTTTTAAAAGTTAGGTCCGATAGATTTATTAAATTTTAAGTAATTGAGCCCTTATTTTTTTTAATTTTTCTGTCTTGGTTTTAATTTTTTAAAATAATGAGCTATCTTAATTGCCAAATTAGACCTAAAGTAGTTCTTGCTCTGTTGCAAGCTTGGTTTAAATATTGTTAGAAACCCGACAGACCCTATATTTTAACCTACACCAATTCAGGAGAAACCATGAGTGCATCCTTTGATATATTAGCAAAAATGCCTTTTCCGGGCCTTCGTTCCTATAACCCTGACGAACGTGAAATGTTTTTCGGAAGAGACCGACAGCTCGATGAGCTTTTAAGAAAAATACGCACAAACAGATTTTTAGCTGTAGTAGGAAATGCAGGAGGCGGTAAATCATCTCTTGTCAAGGCAAGTCTTGTTCCTAAATTACAGGAAGGTTTTGCCGGACAGGCCGGATCAAATTGGAGAATAGCAATTTGCAATCCAGGTAACAATCCTATTGCCAACCTTGCAACTCAACTTGCACAAAGAAATGTACTGCATTCTGATGAAATGATGGACCCCAATTATCCCTCGGTTATAGAGAATACCCTTCGCAGGGGCAGCTTGGGAATAGTGGAAGCATATAAAAGTGCAGGGGTTGATAAAGAAAATCTGATTATCATTGTAGATCAATTTGAAGAAATATTCAGGTTCAGCAAAAAAAATGCAAAAAGCCAGGAAGATGCGGCAACTTTTGTTAATCTACTGCTGAATGCAAGCCGTCAGCGCGATGTGCCAATATACATTGTACTTACAATGCGTACGGGTTTTATAGGTAATTGTACCGATTTTCGTGGTTTACCTGAGGCTATAAATGACGGTCAGTTTTTGATTCCCCGAATGAAAGCAGAGGAACTCAAAAAAGTCATAATATCTCCAATTAAAGCTACAGGTGCAACAATAGACCCTGAATTAGTTACACGCATGATCAGCGACATGGGTGAAGATTTTGATGATTTGCCCATCCTCCAGCACAATTTAATGCGCACTTGGGATAATTGGGTAGAAGACTGCGACCCAAATTTAGCAATTGGTCTGAAACACTATGAAACGGTAGGCGGCATTAAAAAATCACTTTCGTTACACGCTGAAGAAGCTTTTAACGGATTAGACACAAGAGAAAAACAAATTGTCTGCGAAAGACTTTTCAGAGCACTCAGTGAAAAGGGTGCGGATGGAAATTCAATCCGTCGACCGGCTACTGTACGTGAAATAATGCAAATTACCGGTATGCCACTTTCGATTGTCGTACCTGTCATAACAACTTTCAGCCGTCCTGGAAGATTATTCCTTTCTGCCCCAGCAGCTGCTGATATTGATGAAGATACTACAATATATATCGCTCACGAAAGTTTGATTTCAAAATGGGACAGACTATCAGGATGGGCAGATGAAGAATATGAATCGGCCGATATGTATATTCGTATGTCTGCGGCTGCATCTTTATACATGGAAGGCAAAGGTGGCCTTTGGCATGATCCTGAACTCTCAATGGGGTTGAAATGGTTTGATCCTGAGAAATATCAATCGACAAAACTGGACGCTTTATCGCCAAATGCAGCTTGGTCTGAGCGTTATAATACTATGTATGATGAGTCTATAGACTTTTTGAGAAAAAGTGAAAGTGCACTCAACAAAAAAGATTATGCCGAAAAAGAAGATGCCGACCGCAAAAAACGTACCCGTGCCCTTATAATGTATTTGAGTCTGGGATTTGGAATAATCTGTCTTATTCTGTTGCTTTTGGCGGGTGTGGCTTTAGAAAGTGCCCGCAGCAGTGCTGTAATGGCAGGCCGTAAAGAAAAAGAAGCAAGATTGGCAGCCTATCAAGCAGAATTAGCAAAACAAGATGCCGCCGGAAAAGAGTTTATGGCCCTTACCAATGCAAAACGTGCAGATCAGGAACGTCTTATGGCAGAAATTGCTACAGAAAATGCTATAAAATCAGCCGATATAGCCCAACAAAAATCATTGGATGCACGTCGTTCAGAGGCTAAAGCCCTCGTTGCATTCGACTCGGCACGCGCCGCAATGACTACTGCAAAAAAAGAGCGTCTCAATGCACTCGATAACGAAATCAAAGCAATTGAACAAAAAAATATTGCCGATGCTGAACGTTTGAAGGCCATTAAAACAAAAGGACTTTCTTTGGCGCAATCTATTGCTGTGAAATCATGGAAAGTTGAAGATCCGGACGTCCAATCACTGTTGGCACAGGAATCTTTTGGTATCAACAAAGCAAGTGAAGGCAGAAATAATGACTCCTATATTTACGAGGCTTTATACAAGGCTATCGACAAAATGCAGGGGGTAAAAGACAATCCCGATTTTAATACTTTGAATATTGCTCCTGAAGGGCTTGATCATATCGGTGCTGTACGCAGTATTGTCGTCAGCAATAAGGATGATGAAAAAGACCTGAAAGTTTACACAACAGGTTCTGATGGCTGGTTGCTGAAATGGAATTTGAGTACTTTCAAAGGAAAAGAAGATCGCAATAAAAACGGAAAACCAGAAGAAATTGCCCGCAACAAAAACGATAGAGTTTATCGTGCCATGGATATGTCGCCTAACGGAAAATTCCTTGTTCGTGGTGGGGATGAAGAATATATTGAAGTATTTGATGTTAACAAAAAAGAAAGAATTCTAACCATTGATGCACACCGCGGTCGAAGAGTTTGGGCACTGGAATTCCTCCCTGACGGCAATGCAGTCGTGTCTGCAGGTGATGACGGTTCCATTAAATATTCAAACTTAAAAGGTCAGGTTACACCTATTGTTGAAGGACTCAGTAACCGTATTACTTCCCTTTCACTTTCCGGTGACGGTCAGCACATTGCCGGTGCAGGAAATAGTCCTGCTGTATCAGTATGGAATATTAAAACAGGTCAGGAAGAATTCAAATTGGATAATCCCTACAATAAACAGAACGCCACTTCGGTTTCTGTAAGCCCCGCCGGACGTTTTATAGCTGTCGGTTATCAGGATGGTGCATTATTAATTTGGGATATTTACGATTATATTGAAAAACGCAACGAATACCGCCCTGAGCGTCTGCTCAATCACAGTGCCGGTATCAGCGATATTACTTTTAGCGATGATGGAACCTTACTATTGGCAGGCAGTCTCGATAAAAGAGCTACGCTCTGGCAGATTTGGGATAAAAATTACGAGGAATTAGACAACGAAAAAGAGTTTCCGTTTAAAGATTCTAAATTTCAGCCTATACGCTTAGAAGATCATATGGATTGGGTGCTTTCTGTTGCTTTTTCTCATGACGGCAAAAAGGCTCTTACAGGCTGCGCTGACGGCTCTGTAAAAATCTACGAAGTAGATATGGCCCGCTATTCGGAGCAAATGTGCGAAATGGTGCGTAAAAACCTCAGCAACAAGGATTGGAAAAAATACATAGGTACTGATGACACCGAAAAGGACCCTAGAAAACAAAAATTGTTCATCATCACTGCTGAAGGCAAACGATCTCCTCTTTCTACCTGTGGAAATGACTTCGAACAGGAAAGCGATAACCAATAACATTCATATTATTATTCCAATATTATTAATGTCTGAAATGGACTTTTCTAAAAACCTGCTTAAGTAACTTAATAATATCTATTTTCATGCTTCGAAATTTTTTCAGAATATCCGCATTGGTATTTCTATCTCAGTACGGGTTTACACAAAAGCTCGACCCAACAATCTGTACAGACAAATTGGAGGAAGCAAAAAAAAGTTATCAGGCCGGCCTTCTTGAAGAAGTCAAGGACAAAATCGAAGATTGTCTTAGTGAGCGTCCAATGGTATTTTCACGAGAAAAAATGATTGAGGGATACAAGTTACTGACTGAGAGCTTCCTCTTTAGAAATGAAATTGGGGAGAGTACTATTTCTTACGAAAATCTACTCAGATTTAATCCACTGTTCGAAGCAGATACAACGGATCCAAATAACTCTTATGACCTCATTTATTTATCTCGCACCTATCGTACAAAACCCTTAATCTCAGCTTATGCGAATATCGGTACAAATTATACAATGGTAGAGGTTTTACAGGATTACAGTACTGATAATACGCTCAAATCTGCAGAAAACTACAAACAGATCACATTGGGTTTTAATGGGGCTATCGGCATTGAAGTACCGGTTTGGAGGGATTTCACTTTTGCAATTGAAGGTAATTTTGCACTGCGTTCCTATCTCTATGCAGACACAATGAATTTGACTGCCAATCTATCGAATCCACGTCAGGCAGATTATCAGTACTCTCTGCTGCAATTCAATGAGCGTCAGTTTTATATTGATATACCTGTTATGGTACGTTATGAGCATTATTTGAAAAAATATAAAAAAATAATTCCTTATGCTTATGTTGGTGCGGCTCCAAATTTTCTACTTAGTTCACAATTGAATAATATTCAAAGAAGTACATCTAGAGAAACCTTGGGAGGCGGTGCTGTTGTTGGCGGTGAAATTGAAATACCTATTGCAGGACCTGGTCTTACGACATACGGAGAAGAAAGCGGAGAAATTGCTCTTTCCCTTCGTAAAAGTATAAATATTTCAGGTATAGCAGGTCTTGGCGCAAAATTCAGAATCGGAAGAGATTTTTTGATTGTTGAAGCACGTTATAATAGAATGCTTTTGAATTCCGTTAACATGGATAATCGCTACAGCAATCGCGAATTGGTTTACCAATTCGGTTATGTAGACAACGATTTCAGAATTGATAATTTTTCACTTACTGTCGGTTTTGAGAAATCATTCTATAAACCACGTAAAAAGCAGAAATACAATCCGATATTAGTCGACAAACGTTTAGACAATCTGCTGCGAAGAGAGAAAAATAATGCAAAACGTACGACCGATGCAGAACTCAAACGCGAATTAAATAGCTTTGTCCGAGATCTTGAGCGTGACAAGCCAGGAATTCTGGACGATGTCCGTCGTGGCCGTGCAAGTTCAAATGTTATTAGAGATGCCGCAAAAGAGGCTGATAAAATAAAAGGTAAATAACCCAAATAAATGCTGTCTATGAAACGCTTATTTTTGATGCTTATCGCAGGATTGACTATTTTTAGTTCATGTAAAAAGGATAAAATTGCCCCTGCCAACCAAAAAGATGCCTTTGTTAAATACTACGGACATATTCGCGATCAGAAAGCGAGTGATATAAAATCAACAGCTGACGGTGGTTATTTACTTTTGGGTTCTTCCAATTCATTTGCCTCAACTTCAGATGATGATTTTTATCTTATCAAAACAGATTCTTTGGGTAATGAAGAATGGTCAAAGTCTTTTGGCGACGGTGAAGGCGGATTTGATGAAGAAGGTGTATCTATAGTTGTTTTAGCCAATGACGAAGGCTACCTAATTGCAGGAAACAGAACCAAAATGGTTTTGGTTGGTACTCAAACAAGACCTGAGGCTACTAATATTGTATTGTATAAACTAGACCTTACCGGCAATGTCGTTTGGGAAAAAGTTTTGCGTGTTTCAGCTACTCCTAAAAATGATTGGGTAAAAGAAATCAAACAAACTCCTGAGGGAGCATTTGTACTCATTGGGGAAACAACAAAGGTGTTCACCGGCAAAAATGAGTACACAAGATTTGCCGCCTACGATAAACAGGATATCTTAGTACTGAAACTTGATGCAGATGCCAATATTATTTGGGAATCACTGCGAGGGTTTATAGGCGTAGATTATGGTTCAAATATCGAATTTGTAAATGGTGCATATATCATCATTGGTACAGTAGATGTAAAAATTGGAGAGGTTCAGAATATCCCTATTATTGAGAAAAGAATATTGTCTGCAAAATTAAATGCCACTAATGGCAATGAATCTATAGCTGTATCTTTTGGCGGAACTGATATGTTTGTCACAACTGCTTACTCCTGTTATGATTCAATAAATGGTCTCATTACAATAATCGCACATGTTGACGACATAGAATCAGTTATTGACCCAAGAGAAGGAGACATGATTGTACTTCAGGTCACTGAAAACATTGTTGAAGTTTCCAGGAAGTATTATGGCAAAACAAGCGGTGGAATAAACGGTATTGATCAAAATATCACTGCAGGATTTATCTCATCAGTTCCACCTCAGGTTCAGGGCGACCAACCTTCATTTATTATCACTGGCACACATGGTGTTGGAAATGGCGGTTCAGAAATAATGCTTTTAAAGTTGAACCCGGATCTTTCAGTAGCTTGGAACGGTCAGGCAAGATTCTTTGGCCGTCCCGGTGAAAATGGCAATTGGCTGCCCGGTAACGAAGCTGAAAAAGTTTTGCCGATAGAGGAATTGGTTCCCGGCACTTCAAGAAAAGAACTGAAAGGCTATGCTTTCACAGCTACATTTAATATGGGCACCAACAATATGATCGGACTTGTTAAAACAAATGCCGAAGGTACTATGACACCTGTCAACTAAGCTTCCAAGATAATAATCGAGTAGGAGGCTGACGATTATTTCGTCAGCCGTCCTCTCACACCACCCTGCATACCGATCGGTACAGGGCGGTTTCTCAGGGATTGACTCTAA
>CAINVS010000636.1 GCA_903854205.1 uncultured Bacteroidota bacterium
ATAACATCAAGGCTATGAATATTCATAAGAAAATCTAATGACATATATAGGGTTAAAAAGCCATAAGTGATTATTTTTCATTTATGATTCAGGTCTACGACCTAATTTTTTCAACTGAATATTATGACTATGAAACATTTTTGAAATTATCACGTAGTAGATAATAGAATTGAAGTAAAACTTACTGGAGGCATAAGTTATTTATTATAACTTTTCTGTGGGAATTGCCTCATCAACATCTTAAACAGATTTGTTCACATAAAAAAAAATCAGATGACGGAACTTGGACTTAACCTTACATTGGAATCTAATCTCAAAAATATTGCTGAAGTTGAAACCTATGTTCAGCAAGTGTTTAAAGAATTCCGTATTGACGAATCACTATTTGGCAATATTCTAATTGCAATTACAGAAGCTGTAAGTAATGCCATAATACATGGTAATCAGGCTAAAAGCAATAAAAAAGTACAAATCACCACTGTTGTAGCCTCAAACAAAGTATCATTTACAATACAGGATGAAGGAACTGGATTCAATCCCCATAATCTACCTGATCCTACAGCCCCAGAAAATCTTCTTACACCGGGTGGCAGAGGTGTTTTTCTAATGCAGCAACTCTCTGATAAGGTCACTTTTTCAGAAGGAGGCAGCATTGTACAGTTGGAGTTTTATTTTTCATAAACTGAGTTAAGAAAGCGCAAAAAGCAATTTTGAAAGCTCAATAATATATTTATCAACAAAGAATTGACAGCAGTTTTTACTGTTGTTAATTCTTATTTATTTTAATAACAATGGACAATTTTGAAGAAAACGAAGAAGAAATCTACGATGAGGAAGAAAACGAAGATCCTATTGTATTTCACAGTGAAGAAATTGAATTTGAACTAAAAAATCAGGAACAAATCGCAGCCTGGATTAAAGAATCGGCGGAAGCTGAAGGGAAAGCGCTTTCGACCGTTAATTTCATCTTTTGCTCCGATGAATATCTTTTGCAGATGAATTTGGAATATTTGCAACACGATACTTATACCGATGTGATAACCTTTCCTTACGCTGAAAAGGAGGATGATTTTATAGAAGGTGATATTTTTATTAGTGTTGAGCGCACTGCAGATAATGCTGCAAAATTTGGCGTAAGCCCGGAACAGGAGTTACACAGGGTTATGATTCACGGCGTACTGCACCTGATAGGTTATGAAGATAAAACAGCAGCAAAGAAAAAACGGATGACAGAAAAAGAGGATGAGTATTTGTCTAAGCTGAAACTGTCATAAGGGAGGATCTTGCAGGCCATAGATTTTTTCATTAAACCCAGAAAATATTAACAGAGTCGAAGTCCTGCATCCGAAAAAAAATCATATATTGAGCTATCTTTTCATTTTGGGAAAGATGGCTTTTTTTATTTATGTAAAAATGACCCAATTTAATTAACTCAAATTTTCAAACTTTCAAAATTACTAATCATTATGGGACTTTTTGATGATGCAAAAAATGAAATCAGTGGGGATTCAGTCCTCGAACGTATAGAGGAACTTGGCATTAATACCGAAAATCTTACTGTTTCAATCGAAGACGGCGTTACTTATATCAGTGGCTCTGTTGAATCAGAAGAAGATTTAGAAAAAATTCAGGAAGAATTCACTGAAGGTATGTTCGGCGGCGCTACTTGTGAGCTTGATATTGATGTGGTAACATACTACACTATTGAAGATGGTGACTCACCTTGGGGTGTAGCCGATAAATTTTATGGTGATGGCAGCAAATTCCCAGTCCTGGTAGAAATGAACGATGGTAAAGATGCATTCTACACCGGTGATGTTATCATGATTCCTTCTCTGCGCAGCTATGTAGGCGGTATGAAACTTCAGGTTATTCTTGCTGCTTTGGGTTATAACCCCGGCACTATCGATGGCGTAGTTGGTGGAAACACTGCTAAAGCCCTCAAAGAATTCCAAAAAGATAATGATTTGGATGTTAACGGTAATGTAGACGATGATACCCGTACCGCACTGCGTTATGCATTCCGTGAAATTGAAGAACTGGAAGGCATCTCATTACAGTTTGTACTAAAAGAAATTGGATACAATGTCGTTGTTGACGGTGTTGTAGGTGCTAAAACAACTGCTGCCCTAAAAGAATTCCAAAATGACAATGATCTCGATGACAGTGGAGAAGTAGATGAGGATACATTGGCTGCCCTTGTAAGTCAATTTGTTTAGAAAATAACTTTTTGCCTATTTTTTAGCGCTTAATTTTAGAAACAAGTGAGCGGTATTACATAAAAGTAATGCCGCTCATTCCTATTTTAGAAGTTATTGAATAAATTCTAAGCAAAATTAAATTCCAGAACCGTCAATAGAGTTTTTTAAAGTACCCGACCCGAAGGCGCACGAAGGATGCACGTAGATTCTGGGTTTATAATATCCTCATTTTTTACAGATTCTTAAAAAAAATTAGCAGTAGTTTTTATTCTGGTCGATGAAAATATAAATGAAACCGTTTAAATAAGGGTGTTCGATTTAAGGATTAAGTCTTATATTTTGCATTTTTTTTCATATTAACTTATTGTTAATTTATCGATTATATAACTAGTAATTATGCTCATTTGAAATGTTTTTATAATTTTGCGAAGACTAGCCAAAACAATTAAATTATTTAAATTATATAGCTTTTGAAGTATTAGAACTCTGTTCGGAAGCTTTTCAAAAACTGTCATTATGAGATTAAAACTCTACACATTATTATTTTCTATCGGTTTTTTTCCTGCACTTGTTGGGGCTCAGTGTACTGACCTTTTTATATCTGAGTATATTGAGGGTACAAGTAACAACAAAGCAATTGAGATTTTCAATCCGACAACAGCAGCAATAAATCTTGCAAGCCCCGTTTATTCTATTGTAATATATTCAAATGGAAGTCCAACTGTTAGTTTTACAATAAATTTAACAGGGACAATCAATCCCGGGCAAACCTTTGTTATCAGCAACAATTTATCTGGAGCGGTATTGTTGGCACTTAGTCAACAAACCAGCACGTCTATAAACTTTAATGGTGATGATGCTGTGGCATTGCGTAAAGCAGGTAATAATATTGATGTTATTGGCCGTATTGGGGCTGATCCGGGGACTCAATGGGGAGTAGGAACACAGTCAACTGAGGATAATACAATTCGTAGGAATGCTGCAGTTCAAGCAGGTGACCCTAATGGCGGAGATGTATTTGACCCTTCAATTGAATGGACAGGATTTGCCGCCGATGATTTCAGCGGATTGGGTTCTCATAACATCAATGCCTGTATTATTGTTCCTCCTACTATAACAGGTGGAATAATTTTAAATGAAATCTCTAACGGAGCGGCTGGTAATCAAGAATATATGGAGTTTGTAGTAATTGGCAGCTCAGCAGATCCTTTGGCCGATGTTAATCTCAGCGGTTGGATAATTGACGATAACAATGGTGATTTTGAAGGCTCTACCACAACAGGTGTAGCAGATGGACATGTCAGAATAAAATCGGGATTTCTGACTGCAGTAAAACCGGGATCTATCATTCTTGTTTTTAATAACGCTATTGGAGACCAAAACCCTGCTATTACTCAGGCTTCTGATCCGACAGATGCAAACGGGGATTGTATATATGTACTTCGAATTTCAGACGGGAGTTTAGAAGACTGTTCAAGTCTGCCTTCAACAACCAATAATAGCTACAGCTGCGGTGTTTTTGCCACAACAGCAAATTGGTCGCATATAAGTTTAAGAAATGCCGGTGACGCCGGACAGGCCAGAAAACCTAACGCGAGTTTTTATCATGGATTCAGTTATGGTGATGTTGGTGCCCCTTTCCCTTCCTTCTCTACAGAATTTGGCGGTTCTGCATTCAATGTAGCAACGGGTGATGGTGTGGGCCGTAATTTTTTCTTCAACTGCGGCAGTTTTACTAGTTCAACAAATTTCAGCAGAGGCAATGCAGGTACAGTAGACGAAACCCCCGGTGAGGCCAATAATAACGCAAACAGATATTTTATAAATGCAGTACGTACAGGTACTTTTGACTATAGCAATTTGGCAAATCCGGCAAATTGCGGTACTTTGGCTTCACTCCCATGCGCCACAATTCTTGCCATAAATTTACATCAGTTTAATGCAGAAAAGCAGGAGAATCATGTTTTGCTGAATTGGGAACTGGCAAACTCGGATTCAGATGTTTTCAGCTTTGAATTGCAGCGTAGCAAAGATGCAATTGATTTCTATACGATTGCTGAAATTGAGGGTTATAACTTTTTAATCAATTATGCCCATACAGATTATGAACCAATGCAACAAAATTATTACCGTCTGAAAATGATTGACAGGAATGGAGAGGTAACTTTCAGTGCTGTCAAGAATGTCAATTTCGACCGCATTGGTGATATTTCTATTTTCCCTAATCCTTTGTCAGGAAACAGATCGCTCTCTGTAATTACTGCAGGCTATACGGTTCAGACGCTTCAAATATACAATGCACTGGGTCAACAGCTGTTCTATTTGAATAATCCGCAACAGACAATAGAATTGCCTGCTTTTTGGCCTGCAGGTTTCTACAATCTGATATTGAAAGTGGACGGAAACAATATAGTGAGGAAATTGGTGATTGAATAATAACTGCTTTTGAAAACAAAAAAATGGGCTTTCCGGCAAAGGGAAGCCCATTTTTTGTATTAATATATGAGGAACACCGAATAGGTATTGCACTCCTCAGAAGTTGGCACAATAAGACTACTAAGTACCAAGTACATTCTACTCTCTACCAAATACTAAGTACCAAGTACATTCTACTCTCTACTAAATACCTATTGAGCACTCAGTTTTACCTTCACCCAAATATTAGGCATGGAAACCTGTCGGGTTGGCCCGTTATATTGCTGCTGATTGGGGCTGGGACCCAACATAGGATTGCTTTGAGTGAGGGTCGATTGATTTCGGTCATTAAAAAGACTGCCGTCGTTGCCCTCTTCCTCCATTGTTTTGGAAGGATTATTGATCTGAATGCCAATCGATATAGTTTCATCAAAATTAGGCGTTCGGGCAAATATGCGTTTGAAAGGTATGCGAATTTCGAACGACATAACCTTTATATCGTCAAAATTCATGGCCACTTTCATATCTTTAGAAGTCAGATTCGAGATTCTTAGGGCTTCGTCTGCCACGCCTATCAGGTCAAAATCCTGCATCGCCTCTGCATAAAGCTGCATAAATTTTCTTTCATCTCCTTTGGCTTCAGAAGCCAATAGCTCAATCTCTGATTCCTTAATAGGAATTGGATAGCCAAGACCGAATTTGTCCTTTCTTTTTGCCGTAGTATCGATCCATATTTTGGCACCCTGATGTAGCATCAGCGCTTTAACATATTCTTCGTTAGCCTGAACGGCCAAGTAAAGATATTCTGCATCATTGCTGCAGCGATATCTGATGGAAACCTGTGAAGATGGCTGTTCCAATGGAAGTTGCCATTCATTTAGCTGCCCATCAATAACCGGAGCCGAGGTTTTCCAATTGCTGAGATAGATTTGATTGCCTCTTTGGCAGCCCGATAAGCAGCCCAAGAGCAGTATCGAGATAAAAAATAATTTTCCCATTCCGTTAAACAGCTTTTTTCTTGCTCCAAAAGAAGTAAAAATAAATAGTCCAAACCAAACTTGTCAACACAATTAGTGACATTTTTAGGTTGATACCCATGCTGAACAAATCGAGAAAAAAGGTAGTGCATCCTATTATCAGTAGCGTAGAACCTAAGGTATTGATTAGTTTACGTATTTGGGGCGTAGCATCTTTTCTTGTTTTGAAATGTAGATATGCCCAAAGTAAAAGGGGGACAAGAATATAGGGAATAAATTTGTACATAATATAGTAAAATTTGACTGGGCTAATGTTAAATCTATCGGACTCTATTGCTGATCAGATGAAAAATCCCACCCCAAATTGCACTGATGGCAAAAAGTATTATGAAGAGTGTGGTGATGTCAAGCATAAGATACCAAAGTACAAATCCTGTTACTGCAAGCGTAGACAGCATTGTACCGAAATTAATAATAAAACGCCTGAATTCATTGCGATCCTGCTGTTGCATTCTGGCAAACGGAATCAGCCAAAATATAATGGGAACAATAAGAAAAACGATAAGCAGCATAGCATTGTAAATAAAAAATCTAGATAGAAAGTTTACAAATTTACACAAATTTCAGGTCTTGTGTATTTTTACAAAGATTTTAGTGTATTTTTCTGACGTTTAATAAATCAATCTCCAATGAAATCGAAGGATTTTACTGTACACAATATGACTGAAATGCAGGAATTGGCTAATCTTTTTGCAAAAGATTACCTGCTTCGCTACAGGAAAATATTTTTTTATGGAGAAATGGGGGTAGGAAAAACTACCTTTATCAAAATGCTTTGTAAAGCTTTGGGTGTTGAGGAAAATACTTCAAGCCCTACCTTTGCACTTGTCAATCATTATAGCATAAAGGATAAATCCTTTGCGATTAATCATGCCGATCTTTATCGCCTGCGCGATGCAGAAGAGGCCTTTAATGCTGGTCTCTATGAACTGTTTTTTGACGAAGATTATTTCTTTGTTGAATGGCCGGAAAAAGTTGAAACTTTTGTAGTCGACAATGTGTTAAAAATAACAATTGTATCTGACGAAGAGGATTGCCGTTTTGTAAAAGTACAGGAAACTTAAAAAAACTGCTGCCAATATTTTGCAAATGTTGTTTTTTGTTTTATTTTTGACCCGCTCAGGAAAAATGACCCATGGTGTAACGGTAACACTACGGTTTTTGGTACCGTCTTTCTAGGTTCGAATCCTGGTGGGTCAACCAGGCTTAAACTGCTTTTTATTTTTTCCTAAGCACTGACCCATGGTGTAACGGTAACACTACGGTTTTTGGTACCGTCTTTCTAGGTTCGAATCCTGGTGGGTCAACACCTTACAAAAGCGTCTCTTTTTAAAAAAAGAGACGCTTTTTTGTGTGCCGTGCATGTCAATCAACTAGGTGGTGCAAGTCCACTGTGGGGTATGTAATCGCCAACCACTAGCCAAAAGCAAGGGTGTCCATTGCGAGGTGGAATCTGAAGGAAGC
>CAINVS010000637.1 GCA_903854205.1 uncultured Bacteroidota bacterium
TTTTGAAGTCGCGGATGGCAACGGCATCCTGTACATATTCAGTAGCAACACCGATAGGGCTCCAGGTAAATCCGTAAAAATGCGGTGCAGAAGCATTTTGAGTTAACGCGCCTACTTTCATACCAATATATTCTACCTGTTCTACCTCAAAAATTTCTTTGAATTCCTGATATAAAGCATTGGCTACAATATTTACAAAACCGGGCGCAAGACCAGTCTGCAGCACAAAACCTGTAGAAGCACCTTTGGCAATTTCAATCACCTGATTGGTCTCATTTACATATTCTGTAAGGTTGGCATAGTGCATGCCAAATTCCTTAGCAAATGCAGCCATCCGTGGAGCCTGAGAACCCGGAAGACAGTCGAGCAAAATCTCACATTCGTCAAAAACTCTGCGCATTTCTTCATTCATACCTTCTTTTACCATTGTAAAAGCATGCACTGCGCAGGGTTTTGTTACTCCGTCTAGTACCCATTCCGAAGCATCTTCCGCGGTTTCAGTAAAGATATCACCCAAAAAAATGTCGGGAGCTACCTCGCTCAGTTCTGCCAGAAGCAATGCTACCGCGCGACCGATTCCCCCGGCTCCAGCAATAACTATTTTGTGATGTTGTTTCATAATCTTTGTATTATCAGATGTTCAGAAATTAAACATGCACTATAGCAGTGCATAAAACTGTGATTTACCTGCAAAGTAAATAAAAGACTGACAGATTACTTCCTAAAACTGAGCTAATTTTTAGGGGATTTTATTTAGGAGATTTAATGCAATGAAATTCAGTTACTTAATAAATATGTTTGATATATAACTTACTGAATCAAATTTTTTTTAGGATTTAAACTAAATGTAATTACTTTCGTTGTAATGACATTAAAAAATCAATTTTATCATCTTTTTAAAATTTACAAGATGTCATACACTCAAAAAGCACAGGAGCTCTACACTATGATCGGCAGCGGTCAATTATTAGATGCCTTCGAAAAATTTTATTCTGAAGACGTTGTAATGCAGGAAATGGGAGAGGAGCCACGTGTGGGAAAAGCCATCAATCGGGAATTTGAACTAAAGTTTATTGGCAGCGTAGAAACTATTCACGGCGGCGGAGTAGATCATATCACTGCAGACGAAACAAATGGAGTAGTTATGGTCGAAAACTGGATGGATTTAACATTTAAAGGCGGCACACGTGTTAAATTGGAGCAGGTTTGTGTTCAGGAATGGGATGGTGAACAGATCGTAAAAGAGCGTTTTTACCACCGATAGGTCTTAAAATTAAAAGTTTTCATGGTTTTATATAAGGCTGTTCCTGTTTGGGGGCGGCCTTTTTAGGTGTACATCGGCCAACTGTATAAAATCAAATCTCTGAAAATAAAAATAACCTGAGCAGGTTGCCGGAGAGCACGGCAAATCTGGACTGTTTGTAGGAGATGAACGCGACTTGGTGCAGATTGGGAAAGATCCCTAAAAATTTTAAACGTTTTAAAAAGAGCAGTTTAAATTTCAGGATTCATTGGAATTTTCTCCATCCACATTTTTGGAATCGTTCCACCGCTTTCAAAGTATTCAAATTTTAAAGTGAAATCCGGATGATGTGCTGTTGCACTCCATTCTTCTTCATGAATAACCTCGGCAGGGCCAACCTCACGCGATACCCTGAAAAAAGTCCAACCTTTTCCATTCACAACGCTATTACCGGAATGTGTAATATAACAGGGACTGAAATCCTGTTCCAATGTTATTTCGTTCAGTAACGGAAAATCTGTGTGGTATTCCTGCACGACTTGGTTAACCAGTCCGCAAAAACTTTCAAAACTGCATTTTTGCAAAAACAAAATTCGGTGGGACAGATGTTTTATAATTTCATCGGCCTTAAATTTTGGAATTTTAGCCAGAACAGCCGCCCAAATCTCCGGATTTTCCTGGAAAAATGGTATTAATGGAAAACCCACCCTATAGGAAATATAGGATGGGCTTGATATGATTTGTGCTATGAGATTCGGATCGCGGGTAGATTTCAGCAATTCAATGCCCAGATTAAAATTATTAAAATTGTCGGAACCGAGAAATTGAGAGAGTTTGTGGAGATCAGACATGGATTATTTTTATGTGCGGATGTGCGGATTTGTTGATGTGCGGATTTTTAACCCCAAAATTTTGAATTTTAAAGAAATATGTTTGCCACAATGTTGCAAATAGCTCATTTTAAGCCCATCTAAAGATTAACAATCGCCACATCCGCACATCATCACTTTAATTAAGACTTTTGATTGCGCAATTTATTATTTTCTTCGCGTAGTTCTTTTATTAGTTCTTCATAGATTTTTATTGCTCCCTCAGCCAAATAAAACTCCATTTTGGAAGCTGCATTGCCTCCTGCCTGATTGAAATTCTGTTGAATTAGTACAGTGTCTTCATTTATTAAGGTTAATAAACTTACATCAAGAACTTTTGCAAGATCTTTTAATCTAGATAAAGACATTCCTTCTGGCTTCTTTTCCATATTGGAATAAGCTTGCTGTGTTATATTTAGCCTATTAGCAATGTAGTCTTGGCTATATCCTCTTGATTCTCTGATAAGACGAATGTTTTCGGAAATGGATGTTTTGTGCACGATACAAGTTTAGTTTGTGATTTACAAATGTTAATTGTAAAAGTAGTGTTATTTTTGTAACGAATTAAACTGTTTTACTCATTATTAATTACAATTTTATGAAAAATTTTCTTTTGAATCTTAAATTAGTTTTCGTTTTGATTTCATTAACAATATTTTCTTCGAGCTGCAAAAAAACACCTGAGTGTGAATTAGCAGGCAGCGGTGAAATTACATTTGTCAATTCAAAACCAGACCCATATTACTGTTATGTAAACACTACATACTTAGGTGATGTTGCACCCGGCAGTTCTGTTACCTTTACCTTACAAGCAGGTACGAAGCAAATTAGTGTCGAACAAGAAAGTGGTTTTACCCTATACCCAAATATATTTACAGGCACCAGGACTTTAGACCTGTGCGAAAGTGAAGCTTTTAGTTTTTAATCTTAAATTTTATCTATGTCATATGATAATGCGAATCAAGGGTTAAAAAAAGGCATTTTTTATATCGACAGCTTTATTTATTTATTATCTTAATAGATTGATAAAATGGCATTTATGCGAAAAATACGTTGTTTTAACAGGACACCCCTACGGGGCTAAAAA
>CAINVS010000638.1 GCA_903854205.1 uncultured Bacteroidota bacterium
CATCAAAATAATTGTCCAATGCTTTCATATAGGCAAAACAAATCAACAAATTAGCATCAGCTTTCTTTAAAAAATCTGCCTCATCTTTGTATTTGTTATTTTTTTTGAGGTAGTTCCAAAATAATTCGGCGTTGTTTTTACCTTCAAAAACCCAACCTAACTTATTGATTACAGCAATTTTGATGGCAATCGGATTCGATTTGTTGTTTAAATATTTTGCGAGTTCATCTGTAAGTATTCCCTCTGCTTTACCTGCAACAATGACCATTTTTTCAGTAGCGTAGGCTTCGCTGATGGCAGTTGAAGTAAGCGGAGAGTCTGCCAATGCAGTTTGTTTTATACCAAGAATGAAAAATAAAAACAATAATAGGGTTTTAATTTTCATGTTTTAATTGATGTTGAAGTTTCTGTTGATGTTGATGTTTCTGCTGAAAAAATTGACTTTTTCAAATACTCAAAATTTGTGTCTAATTTCCTAATTGAAGCTGCAAAGGTATCGTTAAATCAGTTAAAAGCACCTAAAAGGCTATAAGCCAACATTAGATAAACCATTATACTCAGTATATCCTGAACAATAGTTGCCAAAGGACCTGATCCGAAAGCAGGATCTACACCTAATCTCTGCAGTGACCAAGGCAGTAGAAGTCCTATTGTTGTTGCTATTGTACCTGCGACCATAACACTAAGTGACACTATGACAGCAACATCCAATCCAAAGCCGCCTAATATGGCAATAGGCAAACTTATGAGCCCCAATATAAGTCCAATGAGCCAACCGGTCAGCATTTCCTTTTTAAGTATGCTTAAGAAATTTGTCCAACTGAGAGAAAGTCCTCTTATAACAATGGTTTCTGTCTGAGTACCAATTGCATCAGCTAAATATACTATTCCGGGTATAAAAAAAGCCAAAGATATATTACTGTTCAATGTATCCTCGTATTTAGCCATAATAAATGTTGTCAAAAAAGAACCTACAAGACCTACCAAAAGCCATGGCAACCTATGCCGTACTCTAGTGAAAGAAGGTTCTAACAAAGCTTCGCCGGCATTGTCTATTCCGCGCTGAATACCTGCAATGCGATCCATATCCTGAATATGTTCCCTTCTGAGTATTTCAATTAAAGTTTGAGTAGGAATAATACCCAAGAATATACCCATTTCATCATTCACCGGCACAAAATCCATACTTTTACCGATGGAATGATTGGCAGCATATTCAAGAGTACTTTCATTGCTGATACTGTGACAGGGCTGCATCAGCTGTTCTGTCAATGCAGTTGATTTGGACTTAAAAAGTACTTTCAGATCAATAAATCCATCCAATCTGTTTTGAGAATCAACAATAAATATATGTTGAATATCAGTAAAATCGTATGTTTTGAGCAATTCAAAAATATAATCACGGTTTTTACCGCTACTTACCCTTGGGATTTTATTAGAAATATACTGTTCAATACTTTTTTCTGACATATCTTTAGCGTCTAGTCACTTGTTAAATGCAAAGTTACTATTTAATAAATTTAACGCAAAGCAAGACAGCATTTTTGAAAATGATCTTCGTCAGATAACCAATCCTTTTTACTAAAAATTATAAACTTAAATTATCTGTGGAAGACAATAAAGATTTATTTTAACTGCTGTAATATTGAGGGAATAATAGGGCCAAACCATTCAATCCATCACATGTCGCGATAAAGTCATCGCTATACTTTAAACCAAATAAATTATCTGCCTCTAATACCATTATTTATACCTCCAGATGATCTTCCCCCCGAGGAGCCAGAACCGGAATGACTGTTGTAACCGCCATGACCACCTGAACTTCTGCCGGAATTTTGAGGGGCACTGCTTCTAGTCTCAGTCCGCGGAGCAGAATAGCTGTTGGAACGGTTATTTTCTGAAGGTCTGACAATCGAATTATTAGATCTTGAGTCAGCATTATTATGAAGATTGCCCTGATTTACACGAATATCAGCTCTGCTATCAGGTCTGCCGTTACTGTAGGTATCATCAGGTCTGCCGCCATTATTATTTCTTATTTGCGGCGCTTGAGTCCGGCCGGGATTTGTACTGATACCATTGTTATTTGGTGAAGTGCGTACATTACCATTTGGCTGCACAGTCGGAGCAGTTGTTCTCCCATCATTATTACTGCTGATCACAGGCCCATTGCCTCTTGTCGGATTACCTGTTCCGGAGGGATTTGTGCTCGTAATGCCCGAATTTCTGCCAGGGTCTGCTGTTCCAATGCCATTATTGCTGTTTCCGGAACCTCGTACAGGATTTGTAGCTGCATCAATTGAACCGTTATTTGAGG
>CAINVS010000639.1 GCA_903854205.1 uncultured Bacteroidota bacterium
ATAATAAAAAAAACTAACTCGCCAAAGCAATGCATACCACACTTATTTCAACATCAGCAGCAGCAAACAAAGTAAGTGCACAGGCTTCAATCGTAGCACCGGTAGTCAAAACATCATCGACCAATAAGAGTTTTTTTCCACGGATAACATCAGGATTAGATACAGCAAAAACATTTTCCACATTTTTAAAACGTTCGGAACGTGATTTTTTTGTTTGTGATTCAGTATAATCAGTCCTTATCAAAACGTCATTTATCAAAGGAACTCCTAATGAATCGGCAATACCCAAACCCCACATCTCTGCCTGATTATAGCCCCGTAAATGTTTCTTTTTAGGATGAAGTGGTACCGGTACAATAAAATCTATTGATTTCCAATAATCATCTTCCCTAAGAATTGCCCCGTAAATACGGCCAAGCTCCTGCCCTATTTCCGGTTTATCATCATATTTAAGACTGTGAATAAGGTCCTGAAGTAAACCGCCTTTTACAAAACTGAATGCTGTAGCTGCTTTAGCCAGATTGACTCTACCATAAAATCGTTCAGCTACAGGATTTTCAGGCATAAGGTGATATTGTGTAGCTGTAATTTTATATTCACAGCTCACACATAAACTTTGCCCTTTTTGCAAATGATTTCGATTGCAGGCAAAACAAAGCGGGGGATAAATAAGGTTGATAATTTGGGAAAACATATTGTGTTAATCCTTTTTTATTTGTAGCCTCCTTTCCCAAATTGATAATTCACAAAAAGCATAGCCATAAGTAATAATATACCTCCAGCCTGATGCAGTACAGCAAGTATAGGAAAAATAGAAGGATTAAGGCTGTTTATAACAGTAAAGACTCCAAGAGTCACCTGAATAAATAAAACTGTAAGCAGGGTATAATTAGAAATTGTCAATATTCTATTGCCACGAAGACGAATTACTACAAGAAAGAAAATAGGTATAAGTACGCAGAGAAGATAGGCAGTACCTCGATGAAGCAATTGAATAAGTGCCGGAGCAAAACTGTTGGTATGGTATTTCAACATATTATCCCAGGACCATTGCTGTTTTTCCATCAATACTTCAGATATCCAAATCCAATTGCCGTTATCGCCAACAGCCATGTGCGGAAAATGTGGAGCAACAAGTCCGGCTTTCATACCTGACATTAGTCCGCCAAGCAGCAGTTGAAGACAGATAACAACAGTTATTCTCCAGGCAAAACGACGTAATCTTTTATTATGGCCATACTCTGTAACAGGTTGAAGAACTTTTAGTGTTGTCCACCAAAGAACAGAAAGTAATGTAATTGCAATAGATAAGTGTATGGTAAGTTTATAAGCATTTACCCATACGTGTTGTTCAGAATTTAGACCGCTCATGACCATGATCCAACCAAAAATTGCTGCAAGACCTGCCAATGATACAACAATACCCAAATCTCTCATCAGACTGTCTGTCAACCATTTTTTGCGCCAAAAAATAAGAAAGGGTATAATAAAGACAAAACCCATACTTCTGGCCCATAGGCGATGGAAATATTCCCAGAAAAAAATGTACTTAAACTCGCTTAGGGTCATATCGGCATGTATGGCCTTAAACTGTATGGTATTATCCTGATATTTTTTAAAAGCAATCTGCCATTGAGCCTCATTAAGGGGAGGTAAAACACCTTTTATTACGTTCCACTCTGTAATGGAAAGTCCTGAATCGGTAAGACGGGTGATGCCGCCAATCACTACCTGAAGGAAAACCATTACGATACCTACTATCAGCCAGGTTCCAATTATACGTGGAATTTCCTGTTTATCAACTATATTCATTTAATACAAGTTATATTTCTTGAATAAAATATCTTTATTCAGGCGCAAATATAAGCCTAAAGACTTAAATAATATTAATAAATTATTGCTACCTTTTTGATGTAAAAACTGATTTTTTCAATTGCTGAATTGTTTCAATTTTTTTGAAACAAAAATATAAGAGACAAAAAACCTCCCTCTTAAATGATGAAAATAATAAAAAAATAAATTTTAAAAAATTAAGCTATCATCATCATAGCTGTGTATAAGTGGATAAATACTTCAGATAATTTAGTTTTAAACAGTCTGTTAACATTATTTAAGGAAAATTAACATTAATATTAACAAAGTAAGGTATAGGTACAAAGGACTTTAAGTGGCTTATGAACAAAATTAAAGACAATTGTGTATAACTTATAATAATCTTGTATTTAAAAGATTTTATGTGGGTAAACTCAGTTTGCTTGTTGGAAAACTAAAAGGTTTTATACATAAACAGCTTAGGAGTGTTAAAGTTTTAAAAGTTATAAACATAGTACCTTTGC
>CAINVS010000640.1 GCA_903854205.1 uncultured Bacteroidota bacterium
AATTTAACCGCAAAGAAAAAAAGAACTACGCAAAGTTAGCAAGGTGCTCTAGCTGTTGTTTTTTTAAAGATTTCAAGCATTGTGAAGTAAAAAAGTGCAAAAAAACGAAGGAAAGACTTTAGTCTTCCGAAGCAAAACCACCGGAGAATCGGTCTTCAGCCTGCGACTTTTTCTGATAATCTGTCAATCTGACTGACAGCTGAGTACCGAAGCTGATACATGATTCTTGATACCTGATACCTGATTCTTGATACCTGATACCTGATACCTGATTCTTGATATCTGATACCTGATTCTTGATACCTGATTCTTGATACAAACAAAATGTCCATCAACAATGAAACGCAATACAGTATATAAAATATTTATTATCAGCGCACTATCCATTTCATTTTCAGGTTGCGGACTGGTATTGAAAAAATATGAGCAGCCAAAATTATTGAAGGCTCAGCAGGAAAATTTATATCGCAGCTCAAATGACAGTACGGCTAAGGACAGCAGCTCCATGGCCGTTCAGAAATGGCAGGAAGTATTCAGAGATGAGAAGCTGCAGGTCCTTATTGAAGAGGGTTTGAAAAATAATTATGATCTAAAAAATGCCATTATAAATATTGCACAGGCTGAAGCAGGATTCAGGCAGAGCAAAATGGATTTTTTCCCGAATGTTAATTTTACGCCACAGATTACACATAACAAAACATCGAGAGAGGCACTGAACTTACCGCCTACGATTAATATCAATCTGAGAACAACTACCGTGCAATTGGGCTTTTCCGCCAATTGGGAATTGGATGTCTGGGGAAAACTTGCGAGCGCTAAAAAGGCCGCTTTGGCTAATTATCTGCAGTTGGGTGCAACGAAAAGAGCCATTCAGACTGCCCTCATAGCAAATATTGCCAACAACTATTTTATGCTGATGGCCTTGGATAAACAGCTTAAAATTGCAGAAGAAACGGTCGAAATTCGCAAAAAAACCATCACAACACTCAAAACTTTGGCCGATGCAGGAAGGGTGACCGGCGCCGAAGTGGTACAAAGCGAAGCCAATCTGCATGCCGCTCAGGTACTCATTCCCGATCTGAAACTCAACATCCGCAGAATGGAAAATCAACTCTGTCTGCTGCTGGCAAAAAGTCCGCAGGCGATAGATCGCAGTGTTTTGGAGGAGACGCAGTTTAACATCAGTTTGGAAACGGGAATTCCTATGTTGTTATTAAAAAACAGACCCGATGTAGAGGCCGCAGAACTGGCTTTCCGTCAGGCTTTTGAAATGACTAATGTTGCCAAAACACAGTTCTACCCTACTTTCACGATTTCTGCTGCCAATCTGGGCATCTCGGCACTGACTACCAAAAATCTCTTTGGCGCCTCCCTGTTTTACAATATCGTAGGCGGAATTGCCCAACCGATTTTTAATCGCGGTGTCATAAAAACAAATTACAAAGTTGCCAAACTGAAACAGGAACAGGCACTGAATAACTTTGAAGAAGCCTTGCTGACTGCCGGCATCGAGGTTTCCAACGCACTTTTTGCTTATGAAACTGTCTCCGAAAAACAGCTGAGCCGTACACTGCAGATCGCAGCACTTGAAAAAGCGGTGAGTTTCAACATGAAACTCCTGGAATTTTCGGAGCGCACAACCTATACGGATGTACTGAATGCGGAGCAGAATCTGCTCAGTTCACAACTCTCGGAAGTGACGGATCAGCTGCAGAAAAATCAGGCTGTGATTGAGTTGTATAGGGCCTTGGGTGGCGGTTGGAGGTAGGGGTATCAATTTACCCCATTCGGCGTTTTGTGTGCTATCAATCTATAATCCTTTCACCCTTGGAAACACAAAAATTGCAACCCCGAAGGTGTGAAAGGATTAAAGCTGATATTATTCATCAATCCAATCAAATAAATATTTTTCATTGTATTCAACTTCAAATTTTTCAAGAAATTCAATATATTCTTCTTTGAAAGTCTTCTTACGGTGATGTTCTTCCTGCTTTGCAATATATTGATATACATTTTCAATTTGAGAATGTGCATAGGAAAACGAGCCATATCCTTCTTGCCATTCAAATTTTCCTTTTAGAAATTTTTGATCGTTAATGAATTTGGAGGAATTATTTTTAATATCACGAACTAAATCAGCTACACACATTGTGGGTTTTAATCCGACAAAAACATGGACATGGTCAGCAACGCCATTAACAATAATAGATTTTTGATTTTTGCCTTTAATAATTCCCGCCATATATCTAAAGACTTCGTCCCGCCAAGGTTTCTGTAAAAGGTTTGCTTTACCTTTAACTGTAAAAACGTATTGAATGTAGATTTGTGAAAATGTGCCTGCCATAATAATTTCACCCCTTCAGGGTTTCGTTTTGAACAAATAATATTTTTCTATAATATTGTCACCCCTTCGGGGTTTGTGCATTTTATTTGTTATTTTATAATCTTTTCACCTGTTTGGAGTTTCAAAACTTGCAACCCCGAAG
>CAINVS010000641.1 GCA_903854205.1 uncultured Bacteroidota bacterium
AGTTACACAGCGTTCCATCGATGAAACTGTGCTGCCATATCAACGCATTCCCGGTGCACCTTTTGCGGCCTGGCCTATCGACAAACAGGTAGCGTATAAAAAACGCAGTACCCTGGAAATGTTCAAACGAATCGGAGAAATGCCCGATGTAGAAAATCTTTTCGATGAATTTATTGCATCGCCAAGAACCTGGAGCTACCGAAACAAAATGGAATATTCTTTTTCTACTTTGGAATCTGATATTGATACAGCCGAAGAAACAGTGGGTTTTGCTCTCGGGTTCAAACGACGCGGTCAGTGGTGGGCGGTGGAAAATTTGGAAAAAGCATCCGGACTTTTTGACGATGTTTTAGAAAATGGCATGGCTATTATCCGCAAATTTTGTATCAGTACGGGTCTTCCGCCATGGAATCCGGCAAAGTCAAACGGATTTTTCCGCTTTTTGGTAGTTCGCAAGAGCTTTGCAGATGATGAATTGCTGTTTAATCTGGTCACCACTTCTGAGGGGTTGGAAAAATTTGACCAAATGTCATTTGTAAATTGTCTAAAATCTATTTTGGGCGACAGATTGGCGGGTGTTTGGCATACGATCAATGACGAGGTTGGCGATGTCGTAAAACAACCGGCTGAGGCTTCTACCCTGCTCTACGGAAAGGCAAAAATCAGAGAAAATATCCTTGGGCTGAATTTCGATATCAGTATGCAGAGCTTTTTTCAGACTAATCCTGCGAGTGCCGAAAAATTATATGCCAAAACAATAACTTATGTTCAGGAAGGTATGAAGCTCATCGGTGGTAAAGACCTTGCAGCTATGGACCTTTTCTGTGGAACGGGAACAATTGCACAGTTACTGAGTACCTGTCCGGGTATTAAAAACATTGTGGGTGTTGATATTGTGGAAGAAGCTATTGAAGATGCTAAAGAAAATGCGGCTTTAAATGGCATTGAAAATATAGATTTTTATGCGGCAGATGCCGGAAAATTCCTTAAAAACTATCCGCAGTATGAAGGGAAAATCGGTGTTGTGGTCTTGGATCCGCCACGTGCCGGAATTGCGCCAAAAACCCTGCTCAAAGTGATTGATCTCAAAGCGGGTGCAATTGTTTATGTATCCTGTAATCCATCTACGCAGGCCCGAGATGCATTGGCATTGAAAGAGGCCGGCTATCGCTTGGTGAAGATGAGTTTTGCGGATCAGTTTCCACATACTTCTCATATTGAGAGTGTGGCGCTTTTTGTGCTTGAAAAATAAGAGAAGGAAGATAAAAAATAAAAGACTTGATCTAAAATTTTAACAGCAAGAAAAAACTGATGGATTCAGCCTCAGGTTTTTAAAACAAAAACTAATTTTAACCGCAAAGCGAGCAGAGGTATACGCAAAGGATGCAAAGTGTCCTTTGTTTTTTAAGAAATTAAGTATTATCAAGGGAGCCTGGTTTTTAATAAACTGATCTAAATTTCGCTGCAATGCACGCAAAGGTACAAGCAAAGGGCGCAGAGTTATCCTATGTTTTTTAAGCATTCAAGTGTTTTGAAGGGGGAAAAAAACTGATGGTTTTAGCCTCAGGTTTTTGAGTACCTTATTGAGACCGTGGCTTCAGCCTCCATTTGTTAAACATAATCCATTAGCTTTAATAACGAAGAGGCCGTCCAAAAGTAATCTGGACGGCCTCTTTATATTTATTCTACTATAGATCTCTAAAAACGCTAGATCTAAAATTCTAAAATTCAGTTAAAAGTCTCTAAATCTCTAAATCTAAAAGTCTCTTAATCCATTTTAGTCCAGATCAGTAATCTTTACCTCAACCCTTTGATTGCGCTGTTTGCCCAATTCAGTTTCATTATCAGCAATCGGTTTGCGTTTTCCATAGCCTTTAGAGCTGATTCTTTTTCTGTCGATACCATTTTTAACAAGAAACTCAGCTACATTTTTAGCACGGTCCGAAGAAAGCTTATCACAATATTCATGAGCCGGCAAACTGTTGGTATGACCGCCAATCTCGATCGAAACAGTCGGATTGTTTTTCATAAACTGCAGGAGTTTGAAAATCACTCTTTCGGCATTATTACTGATAGTAGAAGAATCGGCCATAAAGTAAAGGTTTTCCAGTTGGAAAGTATAACCCACCTTAAGTTCTGAAGCTTTCAACTCTGGATTGAATACTCCGCGATTTTCTTCTTTTACCGTTCCGTTTTTAACGTTGTTGTCAGTTTTAGGATCTTTATTCGGATCAATGGGTTTTTCATTGATCTTATTGGTTTTGTTATTTACGGCAAGCAACGGATCCGTAATATTACAGCTGTAAATTGGAGAAGCATTATCCAGCAGTATATTGCCATTGTAATGGAACATAGTCGGCGTTTTATAATAAGCCTCGAGGAAGAAATAGGTATAATCGCTGTTTCTGGCAGTAAATTCAAATTCATATTCTTTCCAGGAAGTATTTTCTACAACTTCAGAGCTAGAGAGCAGTTCAGCCTTATCCCTTGAAGTATTACCGCCATATAATCTGAGTACGCAGCCTCGTTCAAAATTAGTCAGGTCATTAGGCTCTCTTCTGGTCGGACTCACATATCGATCGGAACGGGCCAACTGTATTGTAAATTTATAGCATTGTCCTTTTCTGATAGGTCGGCTAAGTTTCTGCCCCACAGATTCCCAGGTTTTGTTATCACGAACCACTAGACCTATATAAGTGTTTTTATCCTGAGCGACCTGTGTCACACCAAAACCGCCAAAAGGCTGTACATCGGGAGGTGTCTCACCAGGAAAACCGCAGTCAATCCAACCGATTGGCTGATAGCCGGCACGGGGCTGATCCTCAAAAGAAGGATTTTCCAAGTTTATAATTTCAGATTGGGCCGATAATCCAAAGCTTCCAACAAAGAGGAGTATAAGTGCAAAAATTGATTTTTTGAATGGGTTATTCATGTATCCTGGTTAGATTGATTGAGCAATTGAACATTTATTAAGTAAATTTGATACAAAAAAGTCAGTAAATTAAATATTTCCTGAGAGCTTGCACAATGTAAGACAACTAAACAAAAACTATGCAGATTTTACTTAAATGCAAAATTAGTAAGAAAATAGGCTTACAAAAAACTATTTTACAA
>CAINVS010000642.1 GCA_903854205.1 uncultured Bacteroidota bacterium
AAAAGTGAAATAATAGAAAATATAGCCACGCTTGAAAAGTACTTATGCGAAGGGACGGATGATGAAAGAATCTTTGCAATAGACTTGATTAAGAAGGGGCGATGCTTTGTTACTTACCAAGTCAATGGAGAAACTCGATTTTGTCCAAGCCGATTTGTAGGTTACAAATCAAATGATATGAATCAACATAATGCCTCATATTTCAAGGACGGCAAAGAAACTAATCCTGCAATAACAAAAGCATTAAAAATAAAATTAAAAGTAAATGAAAATTTAGAGGAGCTACATCAACAATATTGTCAAAGTTTTGGAGTAGCACCTGATAAAGTGAAAAAGCAGTTCTGGGATTTAGATGGTGAAAATGCCGTTATTATTGAATATGAGGAAGAAAAAAATGGTTTTCCTGAGGGTGGAATTGTCGAAAGAATGCATTTGCATAGAGAACGGAACACAAGGGTGGTTCAACTTGCTAAAGAGCGGTATAAAAGGACGCATGGGAAATTATTCTGCGAAGTATGTGGTTTTGATTTCACAGAAAAATATGGTGTCCTTGGTGAAGATTTCATCGAATGTCACCATACAATTGCGGTATCGGCTATGAGTCCTAATCATCAAACGAAACAAGAGGATATTGCATTGGTTTGTGCAAACTGTCATCGAATGTTGCATCGAAAAAGACCCTGGCTTAGCATTGGGGAACTAAAAGAAATACTTATGTAAATTCCGTGATCAACTCGCTGCTCCTATCCAACTATAAAAATACTGCGAAAGTTTTCACACTCAGACAATGCGTTCTTACTATCTTTGACCCGTCAAAAATTTGTTTGACATCAAGTTCTAAAAAGCATCAAGTAAATTTGGCGAGATAAACACTTTGGCAAAAGTTACGACCTGATGACGATTAAGTGTGGAATGTATGCGGCTTAAACCTTTACGAACGAAGGACAATGAGTAAGGAAAACCAGATAGAAGAAAATCTAATCGAGCAACTGAAAGGGCTGAAATACACCTATCGCCCCGACATAGTTGATAGAAAAACGCTTGAGCAAAACTTCAGAACAAAGTTTGAAGCACTCAATCGTGTCCGTTTGTCTGACAACGAATTTTTAAGGCTTAGGGAAATAATCATTGTCCCGGATGTGTTTAAAGCATCCAAGTTGTTGCGTGAAAGACAATACTTCCAACGTGAAGACGGAACGCCATTGCACTACACTTTGGTAAACAACAAAGACTGGTGCAAAAATGACTTTGAAGTTATCAGTCAGTTACGCATCAACACTGAAAATAGCCACCAACGTTACGACATCATTTTGTTGATTAACGGCTTGCCTGTGGTGCAAATCGAATTGAAGAAGTTGGCTGTTTCTCCGCGAAAAGCAATGCAGCAAATTGTGGACTACAAAAACGAACCAGGCAACGGTTATGGAAATTCTCTGCTTTGCTATATGCAGTTGTTTATTGTGAGCAATGGCGGCAGAACGCTTTACTTCGCTAATAACAAGAATCAACATTTTGCTTTCAATGCAGATGAACAGTTTTTGCCCGTTTATGAATTGGCAGACATTGAAAATAAGAAAATAAACGAGCTTTATGGTTTTGCTGAAAAATTGCTGACCAAGTGTACGCTGGGCAGTATGATTAGCAAGTACATGGTTTTGGTGGAAAGTGAGCAGAAATTGCTCATCATGCGCCCATATCAAATTTATGCGGTGAAGGCGATTGTGGATTGCATTCAGCAAAACAGAGGCAACGGTTATATATGGCACACCACCGGAAGCGGTAAAACTTTGACTTCTTTCAAGGCTTCTACCTTGTTGAAAGACAATGTGGACATCGAAAAATGTTTGTTTGTGGTTGACCGAAAGGACCTTGACAGACAAACACGTGAAGAGTTCAATAAATTCCAGGAAGGCAGTGTGGAAGAAAATACTAATACCGAAGCATTGGTAAGGCGTTTACTTTCTACAGATTACGCCGACAAGGTGATTGTTACCACCATCCAGAAATTAGGATTGGCCCTGGATGGAACGAACAAAATGAAATACAAGGGAAGATTAGAACCACTGCGCAACAAACGAATGGTTTTTATTTTTGACGAGTGCCACCGTTCGCAGTTTGGCGACAATCATAAAGCAATAAAGGAGTTTTTCCCAAATGCTCAACTGTTTGGCTTTACAGGTACACCTATATTTGATGAAAACGCCACTTACAATATCAGAGAAGGCGAATATGCTTCTTACAAAACTACGCAAGATATTTTTGAAAAGCAATTACACGCTTACACCATTACCCACGCCATAGAGGATAAAAATGTATTGCGGTTTCACATTGATTTTTTCAAAGGAAAAGGAAAACAAAGCCCAAAGCCAGGTGAAGCAATTGCTCAACAGGCAGTAGTGGAAGCGATTTTGGAAAAACATAATGCTGCCACCAATTCAAGACGTTTCAATGCCATATTGGCTACTGCTTCTATCAACAACGCCATAGAATACTACAACCTTTTCAAAGAAATTCAGAAAAAGAAACAAGCGGAAAATCCTGACTTTGTGCCTTTAAACATTGCTTGTGTTTTTTCACCACCTGCTGAGGGCAACAACGACATTCAACAGATACAGGAAGATTTAACACAGGAAAAGCAAGACAACAAACAAAATCCAGAAGAAAAGAAAACGGCGTTAAAAACCATTATTGCTGACTACAACAAGCAATACGGTACAAACCACGATATATATTTATTTGACTTGTATTACCAAGATGTGCAGCGACGCATCAAAGACCATAAATATAGCAACAAAGAGTATAAGCATAAAAATAAAATCGACATTACCATCGTGGTAGATATGTTGCTTACCGGATTTGACAGTAAATACCTGAATACCTTGTATGTAGACAAAAACCTGAAATATCACGGATTGATTCAGGCATTTTCCCGCACCAATCGTGTGTTGAACGATACCAAGCCTTATGGAAACATTTTGGATTTCCGTTCGCAACAGGAAGCCGTAAACCAAGCCATTGCGCTTTTCTCAGGTGAGAACAACGCTAGAGCGAGAGAAATTTGGTTGGTTGACCCTGCG
>CAINVS010000643.1 GCA_903854205.1 uncultured Bacteroidota bacterium
CGAAACTCTAACTGTTGGCGGAAGTTGTGTTCTTCGTTACGATTGTCCCCACGCAAATTCACAATTGTCAAAGTTGAGTTTTTTTAAATCTTCTTTTGGAATTGTTAAACAAAAAAATCCTTCGTCATTAAATCCATTTTCACCAACTTGTAAAAGTAGAATTCTGTCGGAAAAAGTAATTTCTTCAATTTCTTGTTGTCCATATTGGCAATGAGTATAAATTCCGAATATTTTGGATTTGTCGGAACCTAAAAAATAATCCCAAACTTTTCCTTCATCATTTGCTTCTTCCTCGTCTTCTGGTTCTCTAAACCGTTCTTCAAGTGTTTCTGTGTCTAAAAAAATTTTGTCAACTAACACTCCCGAATAAAAATTGTCTTCGTGTTCCTTTGTAACTCTAACCAAATTGTCGTTAGAAACATCTGCGTAGATTACTTTTCCTGTATCATTCATTATGTCAGCAAAGAAAATGAGTTGTCCTTTTTTTGGTAAAAGTCCTGATTTGTCAAACGGTGAAAATTTTGATAAGTCAAGTTGTGCTGCAAATCGTAAATCTTTGGGATAGTCAATTCCATTTGGCAAATCAACTACTGGTCCACCATATCGAGAATGTCCAAGTGGAATTTCAATTTCGGTATGTTTTACATAATTTTTAGGCATCCAACTTTCATGTTCCATAGAAGCAGGATAATACTGTCTCTTGTCAGCAGTAAAGCTTATAATTTCAAAATTTTGTTTCATTTTGTCCATATGTCATTTTTGTTATTCTGATACAATTTTACCGCCAACGTTTTCGCGGTTTATTTCAGTTTGGGTTTTGAAACTTTGGCTACCGAAATATTACTGACAAAGCTAACTGCTTTTTAGACATTTGCAAAGCGAAAATAATTGTCTTTCGCAGAGCGACCGCTTTTGCAAATGCTTTATACTTCCGCCCAAATTGAATAAACCGTGTGTTAGGCGTATGTGCTTTTTATCGCCGCGTATTAAATGCAAAAAGTGTTCCCTATCCAAAGACAGAAAACACTTTTATAAAATTGATAATTTTAGTCTTTTTGCGAAGCTAACTGTCGCAATTTTTTTAGTGCAATAACATAAGGAATTAAAAACACTAAAAATGTTGCCATCATTCCAATTCCTTTCAATGAGAAATTGTCGAGGTAGCCGACTAATAGCATATCGTAAAATTCTCTTACAAAGTTCATCAAAAATGTAAATGCTAAAAACATTGAGTTTTGAGATTTTAAAGCTAATAATGTAACCACTATCATTACAAAATTTCGTCCTGCCAAAGTTAGAATAGCTTGTCGGTTGGCATCTATATTTTCAAACGCCCCATAAGCCAAACTTGGATTAAAATAACAAGCATACATTTGAAAAACTAATATCATTATCACAATAATTGAAAGAATATTAATCCACACAGGGATTTTGTCTCGTCTATAATTTGAGTTTTTCATATTTAGTTTTGATTTAAATTAAAATAAGCTTTTATGCCTTTTGAGAAAAGTAAAACAATGCAAAATAAATCTATTACAGATTGTATGATGGGTACATTACCACCACTTTCTGCTCCCATTTTTATAAAGGTTTGTGGGACTTTTGCTAATGCTGCTGCTGTTACTGCATTACCGTGGTCTATAATAGATATTACAAAATAACAAATTAGAAAAGCCCAAGTATAAGTATTGGGTTTTTTCCATAATACATAAATAGTAATGGGCGAAAGTATAGCTACTACAATATCTAATATTGCTGGATACATCCACTCTCCATCATCGATACCATTTAACACATCACTGATAATTGGTACTGCAATAAGCCTTGGGATTTGTAAAGCTATCCATACAGTAAAGACAATTAAAATGTATTTAGTCAACTTGTTATTCTGCATTTTTTTCTAGTATTGTGATTAAGATTTTAATTGAGCAATTGCCGTTGTCCATTCTTCTAAATGATATACCTTTTTTAACTGTCCATTTTCAATAGTGTGCATATCCATCGACATTATTTTGAATGATTTACTTCCATCCAATTCCATTCCCATAAAATTTCCAATTGGGGTAGCCGAAAATTCACATCTTACTACTACTTGGTTGCCCTCTTGCACCATATCTTTGATTTCCCATTTCATATCGGGCATAAGTTTCCAAAATCCTGCAACTTGTCCAATAAGTTGGGCTTTCCCTTTGGTTTCTTTGGCGTTGATAGATTGGAAATCGTCAGCCAAAAGTTTTTCCAATACTTCGTTGGTATTGGTTTTTTCGTTTACAGTCAAGCAATCATTATAAAATGTTGCAACTATTTTTTTTAATGTATCCATTTTCTTTTTAAATTTTATTTGTGAATAATGAGGCGAAAGTAATACCTTTGTCCGAAATAGCTATGTAGTCAATATAAACTAACTTAGTACAAAAAAATAGACTAATGGAAAACAAGCGAAAAAACAAGGATTTCAATCCCAACAATTGTCCTGTCACTCATTGTATGAATAAAATTGGGGGTAAATGGAAGCCAATTGTTATTTTTTTAATTAGTTTGGGGAAGAATAGATTTAGCCTTTTGCAAAAAGCAATTCCTGATATTTCAAAACAAATGCTCGTAAATCAGCTACGAGAATTGGAAGAAGACAAATTAATTGAACGAATTATTTTTGCAGAAATTCCACCAAGGGTTGAGTATAAATTGTCGGAATATGGCAAAACAGTTTTACCCATTATTGGTATTATGGCAGATTGGGGTAAAGTTGATATGAATCTCTCGTAGGACCTTATGTTTGTGATTTGCTCGGTCGCTCGTAGCATTACGCCTAACAGCTGTGTTTGCGAAACTTCCCCTCAAACTTGCGCAAATATTCCATATAGTTGCAAGCAAAAAGTATGCGTAAAAACTCGCAATTCACAGCCCAAAATTTACAAAAGTAAAATTAGGGTATTGCAATTATATATCAAAATTATAAAAGGGGGATTTTGTTTTTTTTAGCATCTTTAGTTGTAAAAGGTGGCGAATTGAATTACAAACAGAACAAAAAAAGAGGACCGAAGCCCTCTTTGCAATGCTATAAATTTATATTTCTCTATGCCTATTCTTGATCGGATGAAGATTCTTTTCAAGGTTTTAACGTAATTGGTTTTTATAAGCATAGTATTTAGAAAATGAAAAATAGCTCTAGGAATATCCTATTGTTCATTTGTTGGATAGAATTTATCAGCAAAAATATATTGATGATAGCCCTGTCCCAAATTGTCTCCAATAATATTAAAATAACAATCATTTACAGCACCAAAAGGAGAGATGATTAAGGGCTCTGTTAGCATCAGTTTTTTTATCGACCAACCTTTGGGTAATGCAACATTGGTATCGGGCTTGCCAGTTTCCGTTGCGTGCATTACATAATAATTTCCTTTATTATCAGTCAATTGAAAGATGCTATCTGTAAACATCAGTGCCTGACATTTTTGGATGGTCTTTATGACCAAATGACCTTTTTCTGGTTTGAGCAAATCGGTTTTGCCACCAACATAATCAACACAAACTGGCTTTGCCATAGCTACCCAGCTGTAATTTTTATATTTACGCTCTTTTATACAATCCCCTTTACAATTTACATCCGTATTGGGTGAGCGATAAAATGCCGTTTGTTGGAAAAGCAAATGACGGTCTATGTTCTTTTTATAAGGAAATGATGCTTTAAAATCGCCCCAACTGTCTAATGGAATTGGATTTGATCCACCGCTTATCACAACAATCATTTCTTTTTGATTGAGCAATTCTTTGGCAAAACCTATTTTTCTCCAATTTAGTGTGTCAGGCAGTTTTGATTTTTCTGTGGAAAAACGCAGACCAATTTCTTTTGCCGTTTTTAGTCCGCAAGCGCTGAATAATATTGTTGTTATAATAGTTAAAAGGAAATAAATATTTCTAGTCATTGACTTTTTTGGGAGTTAGTTTTTTTTGAAGGAAACAGCAGTGCAGGATTAGCGGCTTGGCTTTTTTGATGTACAAAATTGACTTTTTTTATCGTCAATTATTGGTTATTTCCTAAAGATTGAACATCATTGTTTTAAAACGAGCTTTGATGCTTAAAAGTTTGTAACTAATATTTCTTTAGCACAAATGCTTTGAATTTTTAATGCATTCTTTTAATTGTTTTGGCTTTAAAAAGCCGAATTTATTCCCTTCAATCCTTATTTTTGCCCAATTGCTCAATGGTTTTGATAATAAGCTTTATTTGTTTTTCTTC
>CAINVS010000644.1 GCA_903854205.1 uncultured Bacteroidota bacterium
GTGGAGCCTCCGGGTTCGCTACGTGGAGCTTTGGTTCTTCACGAACTCTAATGACGGGTTAAAAATGTTTATTGAATAAAAATTGAACAAAAAAATAAATGAGTTTTCTGAAATTTACGTAAAACTCCAGAAATTGATTAGAACAAGTCAGTATGACAATGCTGATCTTAATATATTGTTAGTTTCAGGTTAGTGATTTCCAGAATAAGAATTACCGGTTCCTTGTGAACCTTTGATTGATTTTTCAAACAAAAAATCTGATATCTTTCAGATAAAAGATCTCCTTTTGGCAATTTTTATTTAAAAAAAATGACTTTTAACCGGAAAATAAAAATCAAAAAAAATGATCGGGAGTTTAAATTTTGTTTTAATGCTACACTAAATATCCGAACAATTCAGGGTTATCATTCAGATATTCTCCAAAAAACTGTTTAGCTTTCATTCTGTTTAAAAGCGGTTCGAAGTCATCTTTATGTTTTAATTCAATTCCTACCAGTGCAGGACCTTTTTCTCTGGAGGTCTTTTTTGAATATTCGAAATGCACAATATCGTCATTCGGGCCCAAAACATCGGCAACAAATTCTTTGAGTGCGCCTGCTCTTTGCGGAAATCGAACTATGAAATAATGTTTCAGTCCTTCGTGAAGCAGAGAACGTTCACGAATTTCCTCAGTGCGGGAAATGTCATTATTGCTGCCCGAAATGATACAGACTACATTTTTACCTTTCAATTCAGTACCAAGCTGTTCCAATGCAGCGATACTGAGTGCGCCTGCCGGCTCTACCACAATGGCATCGAGATTATAAAGTTCCAATATTGTGGAACAGACCTTTCCTTCGGCTACAGTCAGTACTCTGTCAATATTGCGGCGACAGATCTCAAAATTGAGGTTGCCGATACTTTTAACGGCAGCGCCGTCAACAAATTTGTCAATATGTTCCAACGAACAGTTCTCCCCTTTTTCCAATGCGTTTTTCAACGAAGCAGCACCGAGGGGTTCCACTGCAATAATTTGAGTATTAGGACTCAATAACTTAAAAACGGTAGACACTCCGGCTGCCAATCCGCCGCCGCCAACAGGCAACAAAAGAATATCTATGGGAGATTCTGACTGTTCCAGGATTTCCAGCGCTACTGTTCCCTGCCCTTCGATGATACGGGGATCATCGAAGGGATGGACAAAAACCTGATTGCCGGCATCACAAAATTTTTGAGCTGACGCATAAGCATCATCAAAAGTATCGCCTTCCAATATTATTTCCACCCATTCTTTTCCAAAAAAAGCCACTTGATTTACCTTTTGCTTTGGTGTAGGAAGCGGCATAAAAATAGTACCTTTTATACCCAACCTTCGACAGGCGTAGGCTACTCCCTGCGCATGATTTCCGGCACTGGCACATACAACACCTTTGCTTTTTTCTGACTCGGAAAGTGTGCTGATTTTATAATAGGCACCTCTGAGTTTATATGACCTTACCACCTGCAGATCTTCTCTTTTGAAAAAGATATTTGCCCCGTATTTCTCAGAACCCAATAAATTGTGCATCAACAGCGTTTTCTGAACAATACCGCTCAATTTTTGGGCAGCAGCTTCTATTGCTTCTATGGTAGGAAAATAAGTCATATTGGAAAGATAAAAGCTAAACGATGTCCTTTCTGGATAAATTTTCAAAAATTACTCACAACAAGATATTACTCACAATAGCTTTATTTTATCAAAGCTCATTTCTTTAGTCTTTTGACTTTAATCTTCATTAAGGTCTTAACTTTCTGACAGCTTTGCCGGTCAACCACATTTCCGATTCACGTATTTCTTTCAGCTCAGCGTCCAGTTTTGCGCGATAGTCTGTTTCTGAGTTGGAATCGATAGATCTCTGGGCCTCTTCACCGCTGATTACCGCATCGTAAAGTTCTTCAAAAACAGGCGTAACTGCATCACGGAATTTATTTTTCCAATCGAGTGCACCGCGCTGAGCAGTTGTAGAAGTATTGGCAAACATCCAGTCCATACCATTTTCTGCGATGAGCGGCATAAGCGATTGTGTCAGTTCTTCCACCGTTTCATTGAAAGCTTCGGAAGGACTGTGTCCTCTTTTTCGCAGCAGATTGTATTGCGCTTCCATGATTCCGGCAATTGCGCCCATGAGTGTACCGCGCTCGCCGGTGAGGTCTGAATATACTTCGTTTCTGAAGCTTGTTTCAAATAAATAACCGGATCCGATCGCAATACCCAATGCCATTGCTTTTTCAGCTGCATTACCTGTTGCGTCCTGATAAACAGCATAAGAAGAATTTATACCCTTCCCGGCAACAAAAAGGCGGCGCAATGAAGTACCGGATCCCTTTGGTGCAACCAGAATTACATCTACATCGGCAGGAGGGATAATTTTGCTTCTTTCGTTGAAGGTAATGCCAAATCCATGAGAGAAATAAAGGGTTTTGCCTGCTGTCAGATATTGTTTAACCAATGGCCAAGCCTGTATCTGTCCTGCATCGGAAAGCAGATATTGTATGATGCTCGCTTTTTGCAAAGCTTCTTCAATATTGAAAAGTGTTTGTCCGGGTACCCAACCGTCGGTTACAGCTTTGTCCCATGAAGCAGAATCGGGTCTTTGACCAACGATGACATTAATTCCGTTATCACGAAGGTTGAGCGATTGTCCGGGGCCCTGAACGCCATAGCCAATTACTGCTACTACTTCATTCTTGAGTACAGCCTGAGCTTTTTCCAAAGAAAATTCTTCTCTTGTTACGACATTTTCCATTACGCCGCCAAAATTTATAAGTGCCATTTTGATAGTTTTATTGTATTAATAATTTCTGATGATTTTGAATATTTATTATAAATAAGATTCCAGCGTTGCCATTGGTTTGGTTACTGCAACCCGGCCCGAGCGGACAAATTCCAAAAGACCGTAAGGCTGCAAATAATTGAGCAATGCCTGGGTTTCATGTCTTTGTCCGGTTTTTTCAAGCACCATAAACGCTTCTTCTACCGAGAGCAGCCTGACATTGTGATTTCTGATCAGTTCTTCCATAAACCCTGCTTTATTCATCGTTTTGGAAGGCAGTTTGTACAAGGCAATTTCCTGGAAAACAGTTTCTTCTTCTTCATGATGAAATGCTTTGAGCACTTCAACCTGTTTTTCAATCTGTTTGACCAGTTTTTGTACAGCATTTTTGTCTTCAAAAACAACAATCGTATAGCGGTGTATGCCATCAATTTCCGATTCAGAGGCAGCAATACTTTCAATATTGATATGCTGACGGGTAAACATTGCCGTAATACGGTTGAGCAACCCGATTTTATTTTCTGTAAAAACAGAAAGCGTATAATAGCGCTTGGACATATAATTGATATTTATTTACTGATTCAAAATCTATTCCGGTCCCAATTTAATTTCTGAAACTGAAGCCCCTGTCGGCACCATCGGAAAAACATTGTCTTCTTTTCCGACCATGACCTCGAGGAGATAACTGCCGGGGTAATTCAGCATACCGTCTAAAGCATCGCTGAGCTTTTCCCTTTCTTTTACTGTACTTCCTTCTATTCCATATCCGCTGGCAATGCGCACAAAATCAGGATTTTGCATTTCTGTATAGGCATATCTTCTGTCAAAGAAGAGTTCCTGCCATTGTCGAACCATCCCCAAAAATTCATTGTTCAATATCAGGATTTTAACAGCGGCCTTTGTTTGAAACAGCGTACCCAATTCCTGAATTGTCATCTGAAAACCACCGTCTCCGATTACTGCTATAACAGTTCTTTCGGGAGCACCCAATTTTGCTCCTATGGCAGCCGGCAGACAGAAACCCATTGTACCCAAACCACCCGAAGTGATTTTACTTTTTGTCTGCTTAAATTTCGCATAGCGGCAGGTTACCATTTGATGCTGTCCCACATCGGTAACAACAATAGCATCCCCTCCTGTTTTTTCATTAACCATACGTATCACTTCTGCCATTGTGATAGGGCCTTCGGTCGGATAGAGGTCCTTATTTTTTACTTTAGATTCCTCAATTTTTTCCAATTCGTGAAATTGTGAGATCCAATCAAAATGCACATTGGCATCTAGTTTTGCACTCAAACGCTGAAGAGTTTCTTTCGCATCGCCCAAAACAGCTACTTCTGTTTTTACATTTTTGTCAATTTCCGCCGGGTCAATATCCAGATGTATAACTTTGGCCTGTTTGGCATAGCGTTTTAAATCCCCGGTGACTCGGTCATCGAATCGCATACCCACTGCAATCAGGACATCACATTCATTTGTCATAATATTGGGGGCATAGTTGCCGTGCATGCCCAACATACCCATATTCAAAGGATGATCAGAATCGAGTGCAGAGAGTCCCAAAATTGTCCAGGCAGAAGGAATTCCGGTTTTCTCCAACAGATTTCTAAGTTCTGCTTCGGCTTTTGCCAATAGAATTCCCTGTCCAAAAATCAAAAAAGGCTTTTTTGCATTGTTAATGATTTCGGCAGCTCTATCAATAGCCTCCTGACTTACATTTGGTACAGGGCGGTAACTGCGCAGCGAATTACATTTTTTGTATTCAAAATCCGCTAAAGCAAACTGCGCATCTTTTGTAATATCTATAAGCACCGGACCGGGCCTGCCGCTTGAAGCAATATAAAAAGCTTTGGCTAAAATTTCAGGAAGCTCTGTTACATCAGTCACCTGATAATTCCATTTTGTTACCGGCATGGAAATACTGATAATATCAATTTCCTGAAAGGCATCGGTTCCCAAAAGTTTGGAAGACACCTGCCCTGTGATACAGACAAGCGCTGTTGAATCTATCATAGCATCGGCTATACCTGTGATAAGATTTGTCGCACCCGGCCCCGAGGTAGCAAAAACGACACCGGTTCTTCCCGATGAACGGGCATAACCCTGTGCAGCATGTATAGCCCCCTGTTCGTGTCTGCTTAACACATGCTCAAGTTCCGGATAATCGTAAAGTGCATCGTATATGGGCATAATAGCCCCGCCCGGATAGCCGAAGATGAGCTCAGTACCTTCCGCAAGCAGGCAACGCATGAGGGCTTCTGCGCCCGAACATTTATTTTTTTCTTCAGTTGAAACTGACATAATTTATGCTGAATTATTTAAAATTAGTTTGATTTTTTTTAAAGATCTGTGACACAGCCCTCTGATGCGGACGAAACGAGTTTTGCATACTTAAAGAGTGCCCCTGAACTTACTTTTAGTGCCGGGGCTGTCCATGCTGCTTTTCTTTTTTCCATTTCTTCCTGCGGAATATGCAGGGTTATGATATTATGAACAGCGTCAATACTGATAACATCTCCATTTTGAACCAGAGCAATCGGTCCACCATCCTGTGCTTCGGGCGATATATGTCCCACAACAAAACCGTGACTGCCGCCTGAAAAACGACCGTCTGTAATCAGGGCCACCTCTTTTCCAAGACCTGCGCCCATAATTGCCGAGGTAGGTTTGAGCATCTCGGGCATCCCCGGACCACCCTTAGGACCTTCGTAGCGGATGACGATTACATCACCTTTTTTGACCTGACCGTTACTTATTCCGGCTATTGCAGCAAATTCATCATCGAAAACAACTGCAGTCCCTTTGAAAAACTCGCCTTCTTTACCCGTAATTTTGGCAACAGCACCTTTGGGAGCAAGATTTCCTGAGAGAATTCGGATATGCCCGCTCTCTTTCAGCGGATTTTCCAATGGCCGTAATACCTCCTGCCCTATAGGCAGACCCGGCAAAAGCGCAAGATTTTCAGCAATGGTCTTTCCTGTAACGGTAAGGCAATTACCATTCAGTAATCCTTTCTCCAACAAGTATTTCATAACTGCAGGAACACCGCCCACTGCATGCAGGTCCTCCATCAGGAAGCGTCCGCTTGGTTTCAGGTCGCCTAGCAGTGGGGTATTGGCACTGATGCGACTGAAATCGGAAAGACTGAGCTCCACGCCTACCGATTTTGCCATGGCAAGCAGGTGCATAACAGCATTGGTGGAACCACCAAGCGCAACAACCACTACAATGGCATTTTCAAAAGCCTCGCGAGTCATTATATCACGGGGTTTGATATCTTTTTCCAGCAAAAGTCTCATGGCAGCGCCCAATTCCACACATTCTATCTGCTTTTCAGTACTCAGTGCCGGATTGGATGAACTGAAAGGCATAGACATCCCCAATGCTTCAATAGCAGAAGACATCGTATTGGCTGTATACATACCGCCGCAGGCACCGGGCCCGGGACAGGCATTTTTGATAATACCTTTATAATCCTCATCATTCATAGTTCCTGCCAGTTTTTCACCCAAGGCTTCAAATGCAGAAACGATATTTAATACTTTATCTCCGTAGCAGCCGGAAGCAATACTTCCGCCATATAGCATTATCGCCGGGCGGTTGAGGCGTCCCATTGCAATGAGGGCTCCCGGCATATTTTTATCGCAACCGACCACAGCGACAAGACCATCATAATAGTGGGCCCCCATAACAGCTTCCACTGAATCGGCTATAATTTCACGGGAAAGAAGCGAATAGCGCATACCTTCGGTTCCGTTTGAAATGCCGTCGCTGACACCCATACTGTGGAAAACCAATCCTACCAGATCATTGGCTACTATACTGGCTTTGGCCTGCTGTGCAAGCGCATTGAGGTGCATATTGCAGGTATTGCCCTCATAGCCGGTGCTGAGAATTCCCACCTGAGCTTTGTTCATATCGGATTCCGTAAGGCCCGCACCATAAAGCATGGCTTGTGAAGCAGGTTGGGTGGGGTCCTGGGTGAGTGTTTTACTGTATTTATTGAGTTCCATAATTATGTCTGTCGTAAGCTAATCGAAATTATAGTTGATGTTTAATCCTTAGATCATCAGCAGATTATGATAAGATTTTTCAACAACTAGCTGCTGATAGGCCATAGACAATTGGAATCCTATACTATCTTCCCAATTGAGACGGAAGGATGCATTATTTACAGTAGCAATTCCAACTACTTCAGCTGCAGTACCTGTAAAAAAGGCAGCATCTGCTGTAAGCAAATCCTCAGGTTTATAACGGCCTTCTACAACTTTATAACCCATACTTCCGGCCAGATCCATTATTGTAGCTCGAGTGATACCGGGTAGTATATTGCCCAAAGCCGGCGTGTAAAGGACCTCATCTTTTTCATAGAAGAAATTGGCGCCTGAGCCTTCGGCTAAAAACCCGTTCATATCCAATAACAGTGCTTCATCAAAACCTTTCTGTTTAGCCTCTGTAGTTGCAAGGATTGAGTTGGTATAATGTCCCGAAACTTTGGCTTCTACGTGACAGGATTTTGGATTTGGTCGCTGATAGGTAGAAATCATCACATTCAGCAGTTTATTTCCAAGGTAGCGGTCCCATTTCCAAGCTGAAAGGAATACATTCGAATTTTCAACCGGCAGCAATGACATATTTGGATCGAGATAAACCAAAGGGCGTATGTATGCATCTTTCAGATTATTTTTTTCTAAAAGCTGATAAGTGAGTTGAACTAAAGATTCAACACTGTAATCCATCTTAATATGCATTTTTTCAGCAGAATACATCAACCGTTCGTAGTGCTCCTTTGCTTTGAATACGGAAAAGCCATATTCTGTCGCATAAGAGCGAATGCCCTCAAATACGGCATTGCCATAGTGTAGGGTTTGTGCGTACAATGAAGTTGTCGCATCTTTGGCATTCATCCATTCTCCATTGAGGAAAACAACACTTTCGTCTGAATAGTACATAGTAAATTGTTTTTATCTGTTTTATTATTTTTGATTTTCCTAAAAATAAAAGCGCCTTTCTCATTTTGGATGAGAAAGGCGCTGTCTGTTATTTTCAACAATACACTACCAACTCATCCCGAAGGGATAAGAAATAATAATATTGATAATTGACATCATAGCAAGTACGTGCTGGAGCATAAGACTATTTAAATTAAACTTTTTAAACTTTATAAAAACAGGTCTTAAAAAGACTGAGCTAACCGTTTGAAGACTCTAAGTGGACTTTGATTAAACCATGTCTTTAACAGAAACAAAAGTAGTGTTTAATCTGTAATTTGTATAATTATTACAGATTTCTTTGCCGCAGTTAAAAAATCTAAATTAACTAATA